>CANNUR010000250.1 GCA_947523045.1 uncultured Prosthecobacter sp. | reverse complement strand
GCCCAGGAGGCCGCCCCCGCCGGCGGTGAACCGGTCGTCGAAGCCGTCAAGACCCACACCCTCATGGACCGCTTCCACGAGGGCGGCTGGGTCATGTACCCGCTGACCCTCTGCTCGGTCGCCCTGGTCTGGCTCACCGTCGACCTCTGGATGCGCACCAGCCTGAAGAGCATGGCCCCGCCCGCCCAGGTCGCCCAGACCCAGGACCTGTTCCGCGCCGGCGACTACGTTGGCGCCTACCAGTTCTGCAAGAACAACAACTCCTACTTCGCCGACGTCAGCCGCGTCGGCCTGAGCTTCGCCGGTGAAGGCCAGAACGCCACCGAGGAAGCCCTGTTCTCCGAACTCGCCAAGGTCAACGCCACCATCCAGACCCGCATCAACTACCTCTCCGTGCTCGGCGTCTGCACGCCGATGATCGGTCTGGTCGGCACCGTCACCGGCATGATGAGCGCCTTCGCCACCCTCGGCACCAGCGGCGTCGGCGACCCCTCCAAGCTCGCCGGCGCCATCGGTGAGGTGCTCGTCGCCACCGCCTCCGGCCTCGCCGTCGCCGTGCCCGCCTTCATGTTCTTCTACTTCCTGCGCAACCGCCTGCAGGGCTCCATGCACGGCCTGCAGGAGATCGTCCACGCGCTCTTCCGCAAGATGCCCTACGAGCACCTCAAGGACGCCCACGTCGGCGAGGAGGAGTTCTACGCCGCCGTCCCGAACTGGGTCGCCGGAGGTGAACCCGCCGCCGTTGCCGTCGCGGCTGCCTGAGGCCGCTTCCCCCCGAACGGAAACCCCTGACCTGACACCCCTATGGCTGGAGGAGGCGGAAACGCGGAAAGCGGCGAGCCGGAATTTCAAATCGCCCCGATGATCGACGTGCTGCTGGTGCTGCTCATCTTCTTCATGAGCATCACCTCGGCGCAGGTCCTGCGCATCGACAAGGACATCAAGCTGCCGGTGGCGGCGGATGCCAAAAAGAAGGAGGACAAGAACCAGATGTTCGAAGCCGCCCTCAACATCCGCTGGATCCCCACCCAGCAGAAGTCTGTCATCAAGCTCGACACCCAGGAGCTCGAAAACGAGGAAATCGTCAACATCCTCACCGAGCGCAAGAACAACAACCCCACCTACCGGGCCATCATCCGCGCCGACCGCGACGTGCCGGCCGTGGAAATCCAGAAGGTCATGGCGCTCATCGCCCAGTCGGGCATCGACGACATCTCCTTCTCCGCCCTCAACCAGGACTCCTGACCCATGGCCCACAACAAACGCCACCGCAGCCTGGAAGGCGAAGCCGTCAACCTCGGCTTCCAAATCGCGCCCATGATCGACGTCGTCTTCGTCATCATGCTCTTCTTCATGGTCATGGCCGGCGCGGTCAAGGTGGAGCGCGAGCTGAAAACCCAGCTGCCCGGTCTCGGCACACCGGCGCTCAGCGATGAGTCGACCCCGCCCGACGAAATCATGGTCACCGTCGAGGAGGACGGCGTCGTCACCCTCAACGAGGAGGAGTTCGACTCGCCCGCCGACAAGGCCCTGCCCAACTTCACCGGCACCCTGCTGCGCCTCAAGCAGGAGGCCGACCACCGCAACGCCAAGGTCATGGTCACCATCCAAGCCGAGGAACAGGCCCGCTACGAGCGCGTCATCGACGTCCTCAACGCCATGGCCAAGGTCCAGATCTCCAACGTCACCTTCACCGTCGGCGGCGACGATTTCTAATTCGACAACGCCCCCGCGCGTTCCGTGCCACAGCCCCGCCCGCCCGGCGGATGGGTTCCCCTCGATACCGCCATGTCTACCCCGCCCTCCTCCGACGATCCTGGCGCGACCCAGCCGCTGCCGCCGCCGCAGCGCACCCTGCCGCCACCGCCCTCGGCCGTGAATCTGGGCTATCCACCTGGCTATCCCGCACCCGCCGCCGGCAACAACCTCGGTTACCCGCCCGCCTACGGCTACCCCATGCAGCCCGGCATGCCAGGCATGCCTGTTCCCGCCATGCCCGCGCCCAGCGACGACGCCCTCGCGGTTGCCGCCGCTGATGACGAGGACGAGGCCGTCGTGCTCGCTTCCGCCGAACCCGGCGACGTTTTCCATCCGCCCGCCCTCACCCATGTCGAACCGGCCAAACCGGTCAACGGCCTCGTGCGCGCCTGGCGCAAGATCGGCGGCGGTTCGCTGACCCTCAGCCTGGCCATCCACGCCGGCATCCTGCTCTTCGCCGGTGCCATCGTCGTCAGCACCCAGATGATCCAGAAGCAGGTCGATTTCCTGCCCGGCGGTGGCACCCAGCAGGGCGCGGAAGCCAGCGCGGAAATGCGCCACAAGGTGCAGCAGAAGCGGCGTACCTCGCTCAACAAGACGATGCCGATGAAGAAGATCGTCAGCACGAGCCAGAACGCGGCCATCAGCCTGCCGGAGGCGCCGCCGGACATGCTCGACGTGCCCGACGTCAGCTCGATGATCGGCGGCGGTTCGCTCGGCAGCGGCGGCTTCGGCAAGGCCGGCTCGGGCGGCGGTTTCGGCACCGGCATGGGCATGGGCGGCGCGGCCGGCTTCGTCAGCCTGCCACCATCGATGCGCAGCCGCTGTTCAACCACCGAACGCCTGGAAAAGCTGCGTCAGAACGGCGGCTCACCGGAGTGCGAACGCGCGGTGTCGGCCTCGCTGGAATGGCTGAAGTCCAAGCAGAACGCCGACGGCTCCTGGCCCGGCCCCAGCAAGTCGGCCATGACCGGCCTGGCCCTGCTCTGCTACCTCGGCCGCTGCGAAACACCGGACTCGCCGTTCTACGGCGACACGGTCATGCGCGGCATCATGTACCTCATCGAGCTGTCGAAGAAGAACCCGCACGGCATGATCGCCGAGGACCTGTACAGCAACGGCTCCACCTACGCCCACGGCATCGCCACCTACGCGCTGGGCGAGATGTACACGCTGGCGCGCATGGGCAGCAAGGAACTGCCCGGCATGCGCGACGCCTTCGAAAAGGGCGTCAAACTCATCATCGACAACCAGAACAAGCGCGGCTCCTGGACCTACGGCGGCAAGGACGCCGGCAAACCCACCGCCTACAACCCCGACAGCGGCGGCGAAGACCTGTCGGTCGCCGGCTGGCAGTTCCAGGCCCTCAAGGCCGCCAAAAACACCAGCCTGAAGATCCCCGGCCTCGACTCGGCGATCTCCAAGTGCGTCGATTACGTCATCAGCAAGCAGACCAAGGACGGCGGTTTCGGCAATCCCAACCGCGACGCCCACTACAACCAGTGGAGCCTCACCGGCGCCGGTTCCCTGGCCCTGCAGACCATGGCCAAGGGCAAGACCGCCGCCGTGAAAAAGAGCCTGGGTTTCCTGCGCGAGTTCCTCACCGCCGAACCGCTCGACTGGGAAAAGAACTGCAACCTCTACTGCTGGTATTACTACACCCAGACCTTCTTCCAGGCCGGGGGCGACGACTGGAAGTTCTACAATGAGCAGTTCCTGCCGCAGATCCTCGCCGCCCAGCAGCCCGATGGCAGCTTCAAGCGCGGCCGCCCCAACTGGCCGGCCGGCGACGCCGCCCACGAGGTCTACCGCCAAACCCTCTGCACCCTGCAGCTTGAAGTCTACTACCGCTACCTGAAGGTCGGCGACCGCGAGGAACAAAGCTTCTTCGACCGCTGAGTTGGGCGCAGGCGCTCCGTCGGGGCGCGAGCTTGGCGCAGCCTGAAGCACGAGGGGATCCTTGGTCTGGTTTCCCCTCCGTGCGCTCCGCGTCCTCCGTGCGAGCCTCATCCCAAGACCCGCGGCGCAAGACTCCGGCAACTCTCGCCGCCCAGCGACTCCGAGAACCCCCAAGCGCCGAACGGAATCCTTGGGTTCCTTGCACTCGCTTGCGGCCAAGGAGCCGTCGGATGCCAGGCAAGGGGACAATCCACCCAACGCTACGCCGATCCCTCCGGTTCGGAGGCATGAACGGATGTCATTTTGTCAGACAGTTGCACTGACCCCATTTGGACTTCAGGCTTGCCTGGGGCGTTGCCAGCTTCATTTTCCGGGATGACCCGACCCGAATCGATCCAGCACATCCGTGAGGCCTGCAAGACGGTGGCCCTGCAGTTCATGAAGATCCATCCGGCACTGCCGGGCCTGCAGGATGCGGAGACCCAGGCGGACTGCCTGAAGGCCCTTCACGAGATGACCGTGCACCTGGAGACGATCAAAAAGAAGATCGGTCGCCTGGAGAAGCGCGACGACAGCAGCCTGCTCTGAGTCAGCGCTGCCAGACCGTGCGACCGCCGACGACGGTGCGCAGGGCGCGGATGTCGCGGATCTCCGCCTCGGGACAGGCGAGGTAGTCGCGGTCGATGACGACAAAGTCGGCGAGCTTGCCGGTTTCAAGGCTGCCGAGGCGGTCCTCATCGAAACTCAGCCAGGCCGCCCAGGTGGTCAGCGTGCGCAGGGCATCGAGCCGGCCGAGCTTCTGATGGGCGCCATTCACCCGGCCCTGATCGTCCTGGCGCGCCACGGCCAGCCAGAGCATGAGGAAGGGGTTGAAGGAGTTCATCGCGTGATCGGGATCGAAGCCGATCATGTGATCGACGCCACCGGCTCGCACAGCCCGCTGCGC
>CANNUR010000249.1 GCA_947523045.1 uncultured Prosthecobacter sp. | reverse complement strand
TTCACGGCGGCGGAAGAAAAACACTCGCACGTCAGCGGCGGCAAGGTGATGGGCCGCATCGAATCCGCAGAGGCCTACACCGACCTGTCCGCGCGCCTGAAAACCGAAGGATTGCTGCCCGAAAGCGGCGTGACCTATTCGCCGTATGGCCCGACGAGCATCAGCGGCGTGAAGGTGCTGGCGCTGCTCGGTGAAAATGGCGAAATCGAAAGCGCCATCGCCGGCGACAAGGTTTACCTGATCGACCGACCCCTGGTCGAGGCGGACCGGGTGGTCAATCCGCGCCGCGATGGCAAATCGGCGCCGAAGCTGGCGCACGATCAGGTGCCGGCCGGCACGCTGCTGGCTTTTGATGCGGCCAGCGGTCGCGAGCTTTGGCGCAACACGGATGGCATCTGGGGTACCCAACTGGCGGTCAGCGCCAAGCACGGCGTGCTGCTGATGAACTACAAGGCGGTGCGCCACAACTTCTTCGAGCTGCCCTCCGAGGTGGGCGGCCGGCTCGCTGGGTTTGAAGCCGCCACCGGTCGGCGCTTGTGGGATCAGGACGCCAAGTATCAGACGCGCCCCCTCATCAACGATGCCGCCATCTATGCCCAGGGCGGTGCCTGGGATCTGAAGACCGGGTCGCCACTCGACTGGGAGATGCAGCGCTCCTACGGCTGCGGTCAGATCTCGGCGAGTCGACATCTGCTGCTGTTCCGTTCGGCGACGCTCGGCTACATCGATCTGACGCGCACCGAGGGCACGGAGAACTACGGTGGCATCCGGCCGAGCTGCTGGATCAATGCCATCCCCGCCGCCGGACTGGTGCTGGTGCCCGACGGTTCCTCGAAGTGCCACTGCAGCTACCAGATGAAGGCCTGGTTTGCCCTGCAGGGCGAGTGAGGCGGCTCAGTCGGAGTCGCGCACCACTTCCAGCCCGCCCAGCAGGGTGTCGCCCTCGTGCTCCGTCAGTTCGAGCTGCAGCGTGCCGTCGCTGACGCGCACCTCGCTCGCCGTGACGGTCTGTGCCGTGCGTTCGGCCGGCTGGACGTTCGCAAAGACGGTCTTGCCCTGCAGGGCGACATCGAAGCGGTGGCGGCTGGCGTCGGGCGAAGCGAAAACGAGCCGGACGGTGTAGCCACCGTTCTTCAGGCCGCTGAGTTGGGCGCGGCGCAGGCCCTTGATGCCGCTGGCGGCCACCCAGGGCCAGCCCTCGCCCGGCTGCATCCACAGCGAGTGCTGGTAAAAGGTCTCGGGCTGGGCCGGCTCGGTGGTGAGATCGATCTCCGGAGAAGGACCGCCGACGCTGGGGAAGTCGAGCCAGAGGGTGCCATCGCGCGTTTTGCGGTCGCCGGGCGCGCCGAAATTCAGACCGAGGCGCTGGATCTTGCCGTGCAGGCTTGCCTTCGGCACCTCGCCCCAGACCGCCCACTGCTCGAAGTTTTCGGGCAGGCTGTGCAGCGCCAAGCCCATCGGCAGCGGATACGAGCAGGTGCAGCCCTCGTAGAAATAGGGCACGTTGAGGATGCCACCGGCCGGCACCACGCTGTTGGTGCAGCCGCTGCGCGGGCCGCTGATGTGGATGGTGCCACTCTCGACCTTCTTGTCGTAAAACGCCGCCGTGCCACTGCGGAAGGTGTAGATGCCGCCGTAATCAAAGCCGCCGTCGCAGCCATAGCTTTTCGGGAACACGCGCGGTTCCTCCTCCAGCGTCAGCGGATTGACGCGCAGGCCGGCCTTGGGTTGGCCGGGCGACCAGTCATTCGTCTGGGTTGGGGGGCGGTACTGCGCCGGCTGGATGGTTTCCTGATCGACCTTGCCGAATCTTGCACGCAGCTCGGGCTGTTCGTAGGCGTCGAGCACGCGGCCCGTGTAGATGTCGCTGAACACCGGCGCCTGCAGGCGGTAGTCGACCTTGCCCTTGCGGTTCGAGGCGTCGAGCCAGTCCTTGTCGGCGGTGATCATCACCCCGTCGACCACCTTCGGCTGCGGCGAACGCTTGAAGTTGCTGAGCGCGTCATCGAACCAGAGCACGCCCAGCGGGGCCTGCACGAGCGCGTCCTCGCTGGTCTTCCAGTCGGCGAGGTAGTTCGTGCTGCCGTCAAGGGCGCCGCGGGTGTGCAGGACCTTGTCCTCGGGACCCACCACCCGGCCGCCCATGGGTCGCAGGCAGGGCAGGAAGGCTTCGTGGCTGCCTTCCGGGGCGAAGATGACGCTGGCGAAGAAGGGCGGCAGGGCACCGGGGAGAGCAGCGGCCTTGGGGGCGAGCACGCAGGCGCGCTCCCCGTAGAGGCCCGCTTCGGTCAGGCGCCTGCGCAGGTTCGTGTCGTCACTGAGGATGACGAGTTGCCACTGGCTGTGCTGCAACAGGGCTTCGATCAGCCCGGTGCCGCCGGTGCCGATCACCATAGCGTAACCGCGTTCGCTGCCGGCCGCTTTGAGCCATGGCGTGGCGAGGGCCTTGTCGGCCTGTGCGACGCGGTTCTGCCGTGGCCACGGCTTGGCTCCGCTCTTGCCGGTGCCATAAGCGCTGAGCAAACCGTTCTGGTCGACCACGAACACCTTGTCGTCGGCGAGGATGACGCTGTGGGCGTTGGCGAAGCGATCAAAGCTGACTTCAGTTCCGGCGGCATGCAGACGGCGCTGGATGCCCGGCAGGCCTTCGGCGCGCGGTTTGTCCTCGTGACGCTTGGCACTGACCGCCTCGTCGAAAAGCAGGCCGCGGCGCTTGAGCTTGAGGGCCTCCTGCTCGGCCGGGGTCGAGGCGAACCAGCCGCCCGTGAGACGGCCGGCCGAGGGCAGTTCAAACTGCTTGATGATGCCGGTCTTGAGGTCGAGCCGGGCTGGGTAGGCGGTGCTGCAGGGCACCACGAGGTCTTCTCCGTCGATCAACAGATAGCCCTGGGGCGCCAGTCCACCCATGGCCTCGGTCTGGTGCGGATGCACGCCGTAGAGATGCGAGCCGCGGTCGTTGCGCCAGAGTTCGGTGCCGGTGGCGGCGTCCCAGCAAAACACGAAGGTGCCTTCGATCGGCCAGACACCGGCGGCGAAGTACACGCGTCCGTCTTGGGCGACCGGTCCGCCACGGATCGGCCAGACGGAAATCAATCGCTGGTTGCCGAGCAGGCGTCGCTCCGAGGGCACGGCACGTTTCGACCAGACTTCAGCACCGTCGCTCAGTCGCACGCAGCGGACGACGCCGTCGTCAGCGCCGAAAATCGCGGTGTTGCCAACGATGACCGGTGCAAAGCGCACGGGGCCGTCGGCCAGGGCGCGCCAGCGTTCCGCACCGGTGTCGGTGTCATAGGCGATGACGCAGTCTTCCCGGGAACTGCCGATCAGCAGGGTCTTGCCCGCCACCACAGGTTCGTAGCCGCGGTCGAACTGCAGGCGTGGCTCGCGGTAGGCGGGGCGCAGGGGCGGTAGCTCGCGGCTCCAGAGCAGGTCGAGTTTTTCCGGCAGCGACTGCGGGGTGGCGGCCGTGCGGCCGGCATCGTGGCGCCACATGGGCCAGTCGGCGGCCTGCACGCTGGCGAGGGCGAGAAATCCGATGAAATAACGTGTCATGAACGGCTTAACCTACGGCATGAGATGGCGGATGCTTTGCGCGGTCGGTGGTTTCGCGGCCCTCTTCGGCGGGGTCGCCCTGCAGGCCTGCCAGGTGCCGGTCTTCCGCTATGCCCTGGAAAACTGGTCGCCCGCCCCCTGGCGTCTGCGCCTGCCGGCGACCGAACTGGCCGGGCTGGAGGCCGGTGTCGCCAATCTGGAAATCGAGCGCGTGGCCGGGGGGGAGGCGATGGAACTGTGGCTGCCCGAGGGGGAAGGGGTGGAGTCCCCCGTCTGGACTGGCCCAGCGGACGAGGCGCACTGGACGTCGTTGGTCGATTCACCGGCCCGGCGCGAGTTGACACGGCGACTGCTGGCCGGTGAGTCGGCGGTCTGGCTGCTGCTGGAAAGCGGCGATGCCGCCAAGGACGAGGCGGCGGTGGCGGTGCTGGAACAGGCACTGCAGGCGGCGCAGACAGAGCTGAAGCTGCCCGAGGGCGTGGTGACGCCGTCCCAGTTGGACGAGCCTGGGCGCAAGGGGTCGCCGGCCGATGTACTTCATTCCGATCTGCCACTGCGGCTGGCGTTTTCCGTCCTGCGGCTGTCGCGTGACGATCCGAACGAGGCGGTCTTGCGCGCCATGCTGATGAAGGTTGAGCCGGATCTGGCGGAGTATGCCGGCGAACCCATGGTCTTTGCGGTGTTCGGTCGCGGTCGCGCGCTGGAGCCGCTGATCGGTCGCGGCATTCACGCTGACAACATCCGCGAGGCGGCGAGTTATCTCTGCGGCGCCTGCTCCTGCGAGATCAAGGAGCAGAATCCCGGCATGGACCTGCTGTTGACGGCCGATTGGGCGCCGGTCGACCAAGCGCCGAAGCCGGAATTGGTGCGGATGGAACCGTCGGCGCCGAGAAAAATCACGGCGCAGGAGCGGGCAAGACGGCTGGCCCTGCTGGCGGCGGTTGTGCTCCTGGCGGGCGGCCTCGCCCGGTTGTGGCGCAAGTGAGTTGGCCGGCAGTGCATCCGGGGTGAAGGCCGGCCGTTTTCGTCGCGTATTCCTTTGCAATGTCCCTGTTTGCCCAGCCCAGCCG
>CANNUR010000248.1 GCA_947523045.1 uncultured Prosthecobacter sp. | reverse complement strand
ACGCCTCAGATCGAAGCGTTCCTGCTGTGCCTGCCGCAGGCTGGCATGGAACTCCCCTTGGCGGTTGACGGCTTCTCGTGCTTGGCGCCCCGATTGCCCTCACCGCCGATCCCCGCTGCCCGGCAGGTTCAGGGCTTAGCGGGTGCCCTTGCGCTGGCCGGTGCGGGTGAGGGCGCCTTTGGCGACGAGGTCGGCCAGGTGGCGGGTGGCGGTCGGCCGGGGTTGGGCTGGAATTGCCCCAATGAAGAAGTCACGAGGCGATGGCTTCCCATTCCATGCGCTGTTTGAGGCCGTTGAACTGGGACCACTTTTGGGTGAGATGCTGATAACGGCCTGCGACGATGCCGGGACTGATCGTCAGTTGTCTGGCCAGCGCCTTGATGTCCTCAGCAGAGCGGGCGGCTTGGATCGCGGAGTTGTGTTTCACCGGGATCAGCATTTCGGCGGCAAAGTCGTCGGCCCGCTTCTCAGCGGGATCGTCCTCGTAGGGCTTGCCGTCGTCGATGAAGGTTTCCTTCTTGCTGTCATTGAGGATGTGGCTGGCCTCGTGGAAAAAGGTGAACCAGAAGCGGTCCTCGGCCTTGCCACGCAGATTGAGGAGGATCATGGCCTTGGTGGCGGTCAGCCATTCGGCAGCGCCGCTCCACGGTGCGCCCTTGATCTCAGGCACCAGGACGAAGGCCACGCCTGCACTGGCGCAAAGGCGCTTCATCTCCGGGATGAAGACGGCCGGCTTCTTCACGGTGAGCGCGCGGATGGCCAAGAGGGCGGCGGCAAAGGCCTTCTTGTCGTAGGGCTGGCAATCGACCTCTCTGGCCTGAAGCTGGCCAAGGCGCAGCCAGGCCGAGGTGGCGCCGGGGCTGGACTCGAACAAGGTGGAGCGACGGGCGGCGGCGGCGGGACGCTCCCACACCGCCCGCCAGGCCTCCACGGAGCTGACACCATAGAAGCGGAAGGACTCGCGCAGGAGAACGACTTTGTCATCGCTGGCCGGGATGACCTTGCGTGCGATGAGTTCCTGGGTGGGCACCCGTTTGAGCCAGCCGAGATGCGCTTCCATCTCCCGGCTCTGCTCGATCCTGGCGAGCTGCTCCCGGTATTGAACCTCCAGATGGTTCCAAAATCCGGCAGGTACGCCGGTGACGAGTTCGAGCTTGTTGGCGGTCTCGTACGTGATGGGTTGCTCACCTTTGAAGATGCGGTTCAGCGTCTGCACGGTGAGTCCCGTGCGGTCAGCGAGATCACGCTGGGTCATGCCGAGCGTCTCCATGGTCTCCTCCAGGGTCGCTCCTGGCGGGATGGCATAGTCGGGCTCAAAGCGGTACTGGCGTTTGGCAGTCATGCGGGGAAGGTGTGTGAAATTCAGTGAGGGTCCTCGATCTCGAGGATTTCAATCTCGGTGACCGCCGGCCAATCAAGGCCACCATCCTCCCTGCGAGGGACAGGATCATTGGCCGGGATGAAAAACAGCCGGTAGGGATGATCGAGATCGACGCTGAGCTGGCCTTGGCGGTCACCGGTCATTTCATGGCATCGGGAAGGTGGGAGACGGGAAATCTGACTGAGGTTTTCTGCCGCACTCAACTCCAGAAGGCGCTGCTGCAGCTTGCGGGAACGGGCGGCTCCAAAGACTTTCTGGATCTCCCTGGCGGAAGAACAGATCTTTTGAAGCTTCTTGGAGCGAAAGAATACCTGCACGTCCAGTTGGGTCAAAATAATTCACATGACATGTTCATCTTTTCCAGCCACGAGCACTCCACAAGGGAGGAGCGCCCTGCGGCAGAATTGGCCAACCCCCCGGTTCGCCGCATCGACCGGCCACTTCAGCCTTCCAGACGTGGGATTCGAGCCGAGACAGGCTTGCAACCGACATGACACAGATTTTCATTTAAGCATTTCTTCGCATCCCGGCAAGGCTGGGATGGATGAACTCGCCACTCACGCTGACGCTGTCCATGTCAGCACGGGGTACTCAGTCTTGCCCTCACCCCCGATCCCCACTGGCCGGCAAGTTCAGGGGGTCGCGGGTGCCTTTGCGCTGGGCGGTGCGGGTGGGGGCGGCTTTGGCGACGAGGTCGGCCAGGTCGCGGGTGGCCGGGGTTGTGCTGGAGGTTGGCGAGTGATGGGAGTATGGCCGTCATGCTTTGGCGGCTTTGAGCAGTCGGGCAGCGGCGTCCACCGTGTCCTGTCGAAGCGTGGTGCGGAGGAAGCGCGTGTCTTCGGATTCGCCGGGCTGAGCCTGCCCGAGCACGAAATGGCTCGCCTTCACTGGACCGGGTGAGGTTTCTGTTTGGAAGTGCTCCTGCAAGGTGCGCAGAGCATCGGTACAGGCGGGGTTGCCCGCGCGGACTTCCGCAGCAAAGGCGTCAATGGCAGCAGCACTCCCGCCGTCGTAGTGACGAAGGGTGTAGAGGATGTCGAAGGCGTCCTTCGGCTGCTGACGGTCGCAGAAGGCGCGGAGCTTGAGCGCGAGGAAGGGGCCGACTTCACAAACTCGGGCGATGAGCCTTTTGATCGGCTCCGTGCAGGTCCACACCAGCTACTTTGATGGATCGGGCTGTGGCCAGCGCGCGGTCCACACCGGGCATGATGCTGGCGGTGATGTCCTCGACCTGCGCCGATCCGCTGGTGCGTGGCGGGTGCTCGACAAGGAAGTCCAAGTAAATTGGAAAATCTCCGATGGTCTTTTCCAGCCGGGCCGGGTGCTTTTCACTTTTCTTAAAACCCTGGCCCGCGAGTTCCCAGAAGAGGTTTCCATATTGCCCGGAGTCAGCGGCCAGAGCGATGCCGAGATCGACGTCGAGCGTGGTTGGACGCGGCAGGCTGCGGTTTTGGGTCAGGTCACCACAAAGGTATTTGGGCACAAGTCCGCCCACGAGCACGAGATGGTCATGCCATGAGCCGAGTGTGGACCACACGGTCAGAAAAGCGCTCTCCGCGAGGTTCGTGTGATGCAGATCGTATTCGCTGTAGGTCTCGTATTTCATGGGCGACAGAAACCCTCCCATTCCCGGAGTGCTGCGGCGGCCTCCGGTCCGCGGAGTCCAGTGCGTTTGAGGTCGAGGTAGATTTGAGCGTCGGTGACGAGTGTGAGGCTGCTGCGTGTCTGCGTCTCGGTCAGGATTCCCTCGTCATCCGGCACATGGAGCCAAAGCTTGCCTCCTTCGTTGACCGGGCGGAGTCCAAGCTGCTCCAGTGTGGCCGCGTCTGGAAGGCGTTCGACATAAGCGGAGCAAACTGCGGGCTCGGTGTAGGGATGCCGCGCCCAGGCGGCAGTCCACTGCGTGAACGCTAGCGGAACCGTTTCTGCGCCAGCCCACTGCTGGAGACGCTGCGCCAGTTCCTGCGGCGAGCCAAAGAAGCCGGCGTAAGCCGTGGTGCGGGTGCGTTTGGCGAAATGGTCCGCCTCCACCCACTCATTGAGCAAGCCGTTCCAGTCGCGCAGGCGAAATTCACGGGCACTGGTCTTTTTCAGGAATCCCTGGCTGATGAGGTGCTGCACGATCCTTGAGACAAGTCCGGAGCTGGCCTTGGTGCGTGGAACGATCTCGGCCTGTGTCCAGATGCGGTCTCGATCTGTGAGCAGGCAGCGGACGATGCGGGCGCTCTTGCCGACGAAGATGTTTCGCGGCTCCAGTTCATAGCTGAACGAGCGGCCTGGCAGCGGACGGCGATCCACCAGCAGACCAGGAGCCCGAAGCCAACAGCGACCATTGAGGTCAATGGCATCAATGCCGTGTTCCTTGCACGCCGCCACGATGCGCGGGGACAACTCGGGCGTGACGATCAGTGGTCGCTGAGGTCCGGAGGAAATTTTGAGGTTCTCCAGCCATGGGAGGCTGGGCTTGAGTTCGTAGATGGGGCGAAATGCAATCCTTTGACCGTCCAATTCCAGTTCGATTTGATCGAGGCGCTGCCAGTTTCCGCCGGGCGGCAGGTGCCAGCGCAAATCAGGGTCCTCGGGCAGGAACTCCCGGAAATGGAGGGCCAGCTCGCTTTCTTGGCGAATGGTTGCGCCTTTACTGGAATCAAATGTCTTCACTGGTCGGTGAAAATAGAGCTTTTCAGTGAAATAACGAGCATAATTTCACTGAAATTGATTTTTTTACCGGCGGATAAGAATGAAGGTTTTGAGTGGAAAAATTCACATGCCTAAGGCTGCAAGGGATTTTCTGACCTGTTGGCTGCTTTCCGGCCAAGCTTGGAGCGCAGCCGGGCAAGGCTGGGATGGATGAACTCGCCGGGTCATGCTGCGGTGGCCCATGTCAACACGCCAGGTTCAGGCTTGCCCTCACCCCCGATCTTCGCTGACCGACAGATTCGGGTGGTAGCGGATGCGTTTGCGCTGGCCGGTGCGGGTGAGGGCGGCCTTGGCGACGAGGTCGGCCGGGAGGTGCCGGTGAGGCGGCGCTTGGGTGGTGAAAGGCGAGCCACTCAGGCTGTTGCCAGTTCCAGGACATGATTCAAATCAGCAAGATTTATGAATCATGATGACGGTATTTCATGATCGATAAAGCCCCATGTTCTGGCTCGCGCGCCTTCCGGGCGGCCTCGCCATTGCTTCCATCATGGGCTGCGGCGGGTTTTCGGCGCCGACGCGCTCCAGCGTCGCCTGCGCGGCCGCGATGGGCCGCATCTGCACCCCGG
>CANNUR010000247.1 GCA_947523045.1 uncultured Prosthecobacter sp. | reverse complement strand
GTCTGGGTGGGGGATCAGTAGCCGACCGAGGTCGAGTTGATGTTGGTGGTCGTGTTGAGCACGCGCGGAGCGTTGCGGGTGGCATGCTCGGTGGCGATGGCCTGGCTCATGCGCTCGGCATGGCGAAACCGCTGGCTGTCGGCCTCAATGCTGTGGGTGTGTGCCCGATTTGCGGCGGCCTGAGCCGGATCGAGGGCGAAATAGCCGGCATTGGGCTGGTTCGGGTTGATGCAGGAAATGCTCAGCAGAGGGAGCGACAGCAAGGCGGTGAGGAGGAGGGTGCGCATGGCGCGCCCAGATTGGAAAAGTTGACGATTCCTGTCAACGTGAAATGCGCATTTGTCTGGTTTACCTTCTTTAAGAGTTCCGGAAAAAAGTTAGGCATTCGAAAAATGCCCTGGAGACTGTCGGCGGATCAGGATCATCGATCGAAGCGCGGTCGCCCTTCCGCCGGCAACGACGCCGCATCGGCTGGCGATCCTTTTGCGAAATCTCGGCTTCTGCCTCGCGTTAGCAAAACTTGACTTCATTTGCCATGCTCGTTCGTTGTCTAATCTCTTTCCTCGCCACGGCGTCGCTGGCTGCGGCGGCAACGCCCAATGTGATCGTGTTTCTGGTCGATGATCTCGGGCAACGCGACCTAGGCTGTTACGGCAGCAGCTTTTATGAAACGCCGAACATCGATCGCCTCGCCCGAGAGGGCGCGCGTTTCACCGACGGTTATGCGGCCTGTCCGGTGTGTTCGCCGACCCGTGCCAGCCTCATCACCGGCCAGTGGCCGCAACGCACAGGCATCACCGACTACATTGGCGCGCCGCTGCGGCCGGAGTTGTGGAAGCGCAACACGAAGCTGCTGCCGGCGCCTTACAGTGACCGGCTTGCCCTCGACGCGCCGACCCTGGCCAAGGCGATGAAGCAGGCGGGTTATGCCACCTTCTTTGCCGGCAAGTGGCACCTCGGGCCCGAGGGTTGGTGGCCGGACAATCAGGGGTTCGACGTCAACAAGGGCGGCGTCGATCGCGGCGGACCCTATGGCGGCGGCAAGTACTTCTCGCCCTATGGCAACCCGCGTCTGGAAGACGGGCCGGCGGGCGAGCATCTGCCCGACCGACTGGCGCGCGAGACTGCGGGTTTCATCGAGCAGCACAAGGACCGGCCGTTCTTTGCCTACTTCTCCTTTTACTCCGTGCACACGCCGCTGATGGCACGCGAGGATCTGCGCCTGAAGTACGAGGCTAAGCGCCAGCGGCTGGGGCTGCAGGAGAAGTGGGGTCGCGAGCACGAGCGCGATGTCCGCCTGGTTCAGGAGCACGCAGTCTATGCCGGCATGGTCGAGGCCATGGATCAGGCGGTTGGTACCGTGCTGGCCACGCTCGATGCACTCGGCCTGGCAGAGAACACGTTGGTGGTTTTCACCAGCGACAACGGCGGGCTGTCGACCAGCGAGGGCTGGCCAACCTCGAACCTGCCGCTGCGCGGGGGCAAGGGCTGGATGTACGAGGGCGGCATTCGCGAGCCCTGGATCGTGCGCTGGCCGGCCGTGGTCCAGCCTGGCCGGGTTGTGGGCACGCCGGTGAGCAGCCCGGATCTCTTCGCCACCCTGCTCGACGTCAGCGGCGGCAAGCCGAGTCCGGGGCAGGTGTTCGACGGCGCCAGCCTGCTGCCCGTGCTGCGCGGCGGCGACCTGCCGGAGCGGGCGTTGTTCTGGCATTACCCGCACTACGGCAACCAGGGCGGTGCGCCGGCCGCGGCGATTCGCCGGGGCGACTGGAAACTGATTCAGTGGTACGAGGACAGCCGGGTCGAGCTGTTCAACTTGGCGGAGGACATCGGCGAGCAGAACGATCTCGCCTCGGCCGAGCCGGAGCGTGTGGCCCGTCTGCGCGCCGAACTGCAGGCTTGGCAAAAGCAGGTCGGCGCCAAGTTCCCGAGCGTCAATCCCGCCTACAACCCCGACCAGCCGAGCGGCCGCGCCGCGAACCGTCTCGCCGCGACCGGCAAAAAGGAAAAGAAGGGCTGAGCCCATTGCATCTGAATTGTCTGGTTTGCTTCATTCATGCGGGTCCTGTCTGCATTCCTTCGTTTCGCCATGCGCTCCCTGATCCTCCTGCTCGCCGCCGTCGTCGGCTTCGCTTCCGCGGCTGATCGACCGAACTTCCTGTTCATCTTGGTCGATGATCAGTCGCCCTTCGATCTGAAGGTCTATGATCCGAAGTCGCCCCTGAACACGCCCAACCTCGACCGTCTCGCCGCCGAGGGCATGGTCTTTGATGGCGCCTACCACATGGGCTCATCCTCCGGCGCGGTGTGCACGCCTTCGCGCCACATGATCATGAGCGGGCGCACGGTCTGGCGTTTGCCGGTGTCGCCCTGGGGTGCAAAAACCTCGCCGCCCCAGCTCGAGCAGAATACGATCCCCGCCGTCTTCAATCGCGCCGGTTATGCGACGATGCGCACCTGCAAGCAGGGCAATAGCTATGAGGCCGCCAACCGCCTTTTCAGCGTTCGTCACGACGCCAGCAAGCGCGGTGGCGATGCCGAATCCGGCAGCGCCTGGCATGGCGACCGCGTCATGGACTACCTTGGCGAACGTGCGGCGGCAAAGGAGAAAAAACCCTTCTTCATCCAATTCGGGTTTTCCCACCCGCACGACACCCGCGATGGCCGGCCGGAATTGCTGGCGAAGTATGGGGCGGTGAATCACGCCGATCCCGCGTCGCCACCCTCGCTCCATTCCCTGCAGCCCGCTCTGCCGGGCAACTACCTGCTGAAGCATCCGTTTGACACGACCCACGCCGATGTGCGCGACGAGGTGGCGGTCAGCGGGGTCTGGCAGCGGCGCGACGAGGCCAGCATCCGCAACGAGATCGGCCGCGAGTATGCCTGTGTGGAAAACATCGACCAGCAGATCGGCCGCGTGCTCGAGCAGTTGCGGGCGATGGGCGAACTCGACAACACCTACATCGTTTACACTGCCGACCACGGCATCTCGATCGGTCGCCACGGCCTGATGGGCAAACAGAACCTCTACCAGCACACCTGGCGCGTGCCCTTCATCGTCAAGGGGCCAGGCATCAAGCCGGGCAGCCGGGTCGAGGGCAACGTCTACCTGCTCGATCTGCTGGCCAGCTTCTGCGATCTGGCCGGCATCCCAGCGCCGGAAACAAATGAAGGACTCAGCTTCCGGCCGGTGTTGGAGGGCCGTGCCGAACGCGTGCGCGAGGTGCTGTACGGCGCTTATTCCGGAGGCAGCAAGCCGGGCATGCGCTGCGTCAAACAGGGCGACTGGAAACTCATCCGCTATGAGGCCCCCGATCGTGGCGTCAACGAGGTGCAGTTGTTCAACCTCGCCGAGAACCCCGAGGAATGGTTGCCGGAACACCACGATCCGGCGCTCGCCGCGTTGGCCGGCATCTGGCCGTCGCCAGCGCAGACCAACCTCGCCAAGGACCCGGCTCATGCCGGCAAACTGGCCGAGATGCAGGCCCTGCTGCTCGCCGAGATGCGCCGGCTCGAGGATCCCTGGCGGTTCAGCGACCAGCCGTCCGACAACCTGCCCGCGCCGCCGGCCCCGAAGCCGCGCAAGGCCGGCAAGAAAAAGCCGTGAGGCGGGCGACGAAAATTTGTCCGGTCGCCCCGGCTGACGTGGGCTAGAGTCAGACGGATGAATTTGCACGAAACTCAGGCCGCCCAAGCCTTTCTGGCCCACCACGACTTTGTCCGGGGTGTGGCCCTCAAGCATGCGCCCTGGCCGGGCCTGGTTGAGGACATCAGCCAGCAGGTCTTTCTTGAATTCCTCGCCAAGGAAGCGCACTGGGACCTGTCGCAGGACCTGCGGCCGCTGCTGGCGACCATGACCCGGCACGTCGCCCTGCGACTCTGGCGCGAGCGCACGCGCCAGCAGCCGGAGGTCGTGCAGAAGTTGGCCGAGCACATCCGTCAGCTCGCCGAGGAGCGCGACGCCTCGCCGCGCTGGCAGGAGGAGGTGAGCGCCCTGCGCGGCTGCCTGGCCAAGCTGCCGGAGAAGAGCCGCGAGCTGATCGAGTTGCACTACTACCGCGAGATCCGCACACCGGAGATTGCCGAACAGGTGAGGATGACGGCCGGCACGGTCTGCCGGGCGTTGTCGCGCGTGCGTGAAAAACTGCGCGACTGCATCCGCCGCGTGTTGGAAGGGGAAGGGGGGGCTCATGCCGGAATCTGACGAACTCATCCAGCGTTACCTGGAGGGCGGGCTCGACGAGGCAGGCGCGCGGCAGTTGCATGAGCGACTGCAGGCCGAGCCCGGCCTGGCCGACCAGCTGTTTCTGCAGTTGGAAATGGACGCCCTGCTGAGGGCCAGTGCGCCGCCGGCTTATGTGGCGCCCGCCGAGCCGCGTCGTCGATATGGCTTTCGCGCCCTCGTCACGGCTGCCGCCCTGGCGGCTTGTGTCGCCCTCACAGGGGCCTGGCTCATCGAGCAGCTCGATGCGGCTGCCGAGGTCTGGGTGGAACCGACCACGGCCGCCGTGGCCGTGCTGACGCATGGCGTGCAGATGGACTGGGACCGGCCCGGCATCGAGGCGGGCGCACCGCTGGCGCCGGGGCCGCTGAAGCTGCGCTCGGGCATCGCCCAGATCGAATTCTTCACCGGTGCCCGCATCCGCATCGAGGGACCGGCC
>CANNUR010000246.1 GCA_947523045.1 uncultured Prosthecobacter sp. | reverse complement strand
TTTCCCCGACGAAGAGCAGGTGAAATACAGCGCGATGACCGGGCAAAGTCTCTACTACCTCGGCGAGTCGAACCTGAAACACAAGATCCTCGCCATCGTCGAAGAGGAGGGCGCGGAAAAGGCATCCTACGCGCTCAAACTGCTTCAAAGCGAGGGCGAGCTGACGATTGCCAGCACGGGAAAGGACCCGCACCGCGGACGGATGGAGACGCAGGAATACCACGTCGAAGGCCCTGTCGCGATCGTCTTCACCACCACCTCGATCGACATCGACGAGGAACTCATGAACCGCTGTCTCGTGCTGACCGTCGATGAGTCGCCCGAGCAAACCCAGCGCATCCACATCCTGCAGCGCGAGGCGCGGACCATCGAAGGCATCCTCGCCGGTGAGCGAAGGAAAGACATCCTGCGCGTGATGCAGAACGCCCAGCGCCTGCTCAAACCGATGCGCATCGCCAATCCCTTCGCCCGTGAACTGACCTTTACCAGCGGCCGCACCAGGACACGCCGCGACCACGAGAAATACCTCACCTTGATCGACACCATCGCCTTGCTCCACCAACACCAGCGCGAAGTGATCAGGCACGAAGTAAACGGCCGGGAAGTCGCCATGCTGCCCGTCACGCTCGACGACATCGAGGCCGCCAACCGCATCGCCCCCGAGGTCCTCGGTCGCTCGCTCGACGAACTCCCGCCGCAGACACGCCGATTGTTAGAGGGCATTAAAGAGCTCGTCGTCGCCAAGCTCACCAGCGAAGCCATCGAGCAACGCCTTTGCCATTTTAGCCGCCGTGAGCTGCGCGAGGCGACCGGCTGGAGCGCGATGCAGATCCGCCGTCACCTGGAACGCCTCGTCGATCTCGAATACGTCGGCGTGCGTGGCGGACGCAACGGCGTCGCCATGAAGTACGAGCTGCTCGTTGACGCCAATGAGAAGAGCGAAGGCTACCGCGTCGGCCTGATCGACACCGCCAGTTTGAAGCCGCAACCCGCCCGAAGCGCATGAGATCCACCGCTACGACAGGCACCTTGTCCCCACCTTGTCGGGCGGGGGCGACCAGGTCGGAAACGCCCGCCATTGCAGGGAAAAACGGAGCTATCGGCGCGACCTTGTCACCTTGTCAAAACGCACATCAGGAACCCCGGAAACATTCACCGTAAGATAGCCATGGCCCGCCCCAAAGGATACCGCGCAACCCGACACCTCCGCGCCCGCTCCACCGACAAGCGCGGCGGCAACGACAAGCGCCAGGAACAGGCCGAAGTCGCCAAGGACGGCAACCTCGCCGCCTGCCGCGACGCCTACCTCGCCGACATGGCGAGCCTCAACTACCGCGAAAGCACCATCGACGGCCGCCGCAAGGACTTGCGCCACTTCATCGAATGGGCGCACGAACGCAGCCTCGACCAGCCCGCCGACATCACCCGAAGCATGCTGGAAAGCTACCGGCGACATCTTTCGCGATTGAAGAAGGCCAACGGCAAGCCGCTCAGCGTCACCAGCCAGCGGCACCGTCTCGGAGCGACCAAGAGCCTCTTTCAATGGCTGTGCAAACAAGCCCTGTTAGAAGCCAACCCCGCCAGTGAGCTCGAACTGCCACGGCCCGAGAAGCGCTTGCCGGACGAAGGCCTGAGCTTTCACGAAATCGAAAGCGTGCTCGCCGTGCCGAACATCGCCGACCCGCTCGGCGTGCGCGACCGCGCCATGCTCGAAGCACTTTACTCGACGGGCATCCGTCGCAGCGAAGTCGTCAACCTCGGCCTGCACGACCTCAACCGCGAGCGCCGGACGATGCACCTGCGCCACACCAAAGGCCGCAAGGACCGCATCGTCCCCGTCGGCGAGCGTGCCATGCACTGGATCGAGCGCTACCTCGACGACGTGCGCCCGCGCCTCGAAGTCGACCCCGACGAGCACACGCTTTTCCTCACCGGCTACGGCGAAGCCTTCAACCCCGACGCCTTCGGCCGCAGCATCAGCGCCTACGTCCGCAAGGCCGAAGTGAGCCGCAAGGGAGGCTGCCACCTGTTGCGCCACAGCTGCGCCTCGCACCTGCTCGAAGGCGGCGCCGACATCCGTTTCATCCAGCAGCTCCTCGGCCACGAAAAGCTCGAGACCACCGCCATCTACACCGAAGTGAGCATCCAGCAGCTGCGCGAAGTCCACGCCCGCTGCCATCCCGCCGGAAAGCCGCGCAAGGACCCCGGCGACGACAACCAGCCCGAGCTCCCCGGCCTCGGCTAGGCTTGATCCTTCTTTCCTTTAGCCGCCCGAGTCGCTAAGGCTTTGCCCGTGCCAAGCCGCGTCCAGCAACTCACGCTCACCGCCCTGACCTGTGTCCTGGGCGTGTTGCTGTGTCTGGCCGAAACCGCGTCCGGAGCGGCCATCACCTCACCGACGAAAACCGCGTCTGGGGAATTTTTCGGGACAACGCCATTTTGCACCGGGGAAATCGTCGAGGAATCCCTGCAACCGCGCCGGGGAGAAGCTGCTTCGCCTACGGAACTCGCGTCGGGTCGTCGGTGTTGGCTATCGCCAGATCCGCTGGGCGAGGCGGGAGGCATCAACCTGTATGGGTATGTGGGGAATGATCCGATAAATCTTTGGGATCCTCTGGGCTTGGCTCCCCCCGCCTGGTGCGTGCAAGCGGCTGGTGCGGTGCGTTTTGCTACTCCTACGCAGTTAACGCAGTGGGCTGCAGCTGGTTCAGGGCCCCTAGCTGCAGCTGCGAAACATCGGCAAGCAGCTTATCAAGCAGCTCATAGGTTGGGGATTAACTTCACACAGTTTGTGAATAGTGTCCCTTCTGTGATTCGGGCAGGAAGAACTCCATTTACGAGGATCGACTTTACGAAGAGTATCTCTCGGGCAGACATCAATGCTGTGAAAGAGAGCATCAAGTGTATTGATAAAGTAAAGGATTTGACTATTGGTACTGGAAAATTGGCGAATCCGGGACTTGAGGCAAGGCTGCGCGCTGCTGCTGCGTCAGGTAAAGAATTTTTGGGAGGCGTCGTTCGGACTGGATCGCCTACAGGGTCCGATGACTTTTATATTTATTTTTCTAAGTTATGAGAACGCCGGAATTGACAGTCTTATGTGAGTATCTGCCCGTTTCTTGTGAGCATTCAGATGACAGTGAGTTTTCTTATGACTTGATGTCTGACTCGGTGATTTGGAAGGACGAGATTAAGAATGAAAGCCTTCCTGTTGATATGCTGAATTTCATGAGAATGGTTTGGGCATACAGGAGTGGATTGATCCGTGGGAAAGAGCTCGAGCAGTATCGAGAAGCGTGGGAAATATTGAGGGAGTCCCATCCCCGGTGGGTGGGTTTCCGTTCCATTCGAAGTGTTCCAGATTCCGGTATGTCGGCGTTTCTTGAAAAGAGCTCCGAATCAGCTCTGAGTGCATTTGATGAATGTTTTGATTGAATTGGAGAAAGGGGCGATGGTTATTTCCGGGAGAGAAAGGCGTCGGACAATTACTTTTGCAATTTGCGGCCTGCTACGGCCTCTCCAGTAGATGTCGATCACGCTCCGCGCCGCTGCAAAAGCCCCCACTGGCGTGCTGTCACGCGAGCTGCTGGCCTCGGTGAACCTGTGACGTGCGCGGTGTAATGCGGAGTGCCCGCCCCCGTCATGGGTCCTCCCCAAAGGGGCCCCTCCATGCCGCCACGCACTCCGCATTACCGCGCAGTCACAAGTCACCTCCGGCCGGGCAGCTCCCGCGCCAGCACGCAATTCCTGTTCGCTGTCGCTCAATTCCCCCCACACATGCCACCCGGCCGGGCGTGCGGCGGCAAGCCCGCCTCCCCGGTTCCGCTCCGCTCCACCGCCGCACGCCCCACCGCCCCCGCCAACCCAAGAGCGCTCCGCACCCCGCCGCCCGTTGCCGCCGTGTTCCGGTCGCCGAAGCTCCCTGCACACCGCGTCCCCGGCAAGCCGCCCAACCACCTTGCCGCGATGCGGCAGGGGAGGCGCTTCGGGTGGCCGTTAGAGCTGGTGGAGTCGCTGGCTCGCGCCCTTTGCATCGAGCTTGCGAGGAAGGCGCATCGGGAAAGCGTGTAAGCAGTCGGGCCGTGCTGACTCGCGCTGCCGCCTTCGGGGTCGCCGGTTCAAGTGGAACCTTTTCGTCGCCCGACCACTATTCCACTTGAGCCGTCGCCCCTCTCGGCGGCGTAGAGCACCTATCGGTTTTGCGTTCGCAAAATCCGTTGTTCAACGGATCGGCAAACGGGCTGCTTCGAGATCCTTCGGCCTCGGGGTGGTCGGGCGTAGTCGGCTGGGCAAGCCTGGTCGGGCCGTTTCGGTGATCGACGTTGCGCGGGTCGGTTGGATGGTCGCCGCCGAGTCGGTCCCAGCCATCCTCCGCCCTTGGCGCCGTCCGGGCTGTCTTTGCGGTGGCAAAGCCACCCCGCAGCCAATCCCGGACACGCCCCACCCCCGGTGAAACTCAGGAGGCTTTGGCTTCGTGCTGGCCGACGAATGCCTCGAGGAGCGCGACAACTTTTTCCTGTTTGCTGCGGGGAAGCTTGGAAGTGGCTTCGAAGAGGGCTCCCAGCTTGCCGCCTGCCGGTGGTCCCTGCCGGGATTTCGGCATGCCGAGAAGCTCCTCGACGGTGACGCCGAGGATTGCGGCCAGGGGGACAATGAACTCGGTCTTGGTGACA
>CANNUR010000245.1 GCA_947523045.1 uncultured Prosthecobacter sp. | reverse complement strand
ACAACCGGCGGGGTGAGTTACAAGGGGCCGGTGCCATCCGTGAAGCTCATGGTTGAGTTGGCCAGGGAGTTCCCGCACTTCGGCTACATCAAGGAGGAGGCCGCGCCGGTCATCGCCCGCACGCGTGAGCTGTGTGCGGCAAAACCGGTGATCCGTCGCGTCTTCAGCGCCCGTGGCGCGCATGGCTGGCTTTTCGAATCGCACCTCGGCACCGAGGGCCTCATCACCGAGCGCGCTGTTTACGCCGATGTGCTGACCCACCTCTGGAATCTCATGGAGAGCGGCAAGGACCCCGGCGCTGTGCGCGACATTTACGCGAAGCTGCTGCTGCTCTTCAATCTGGGCCAGCACCTGCCTGGGGGAGATCTCCGAGGCTTCCAGCTTTACCTGTGGAAGAAGCGCGGGGTCTTCAAGAATCTGATCTCCCGCCAATACGGCCCCAATCGCAGCATTCCGGAGAAGCCGATCTTCTCCGAGCTGAAGCTGACGGCCGATGAGATCGCCGAGATCGACTTCCGCTTTGAGGCGTTGTCGCCCTACTTGAAGACCGAACCAAGATAGTGCCGGCCAAGCGGGCCTCTTGTTTACTGGCCAGACGCAGGGCTACTTGGCCTTGCGAATCTGCAGCGGTTGGCCGGGCATCTTCACCGCCGCCACATCGCTGAGCTTGACCTTCAGCATCTCGACCGTCTGCTTGCCGCCGGCGAAGGCGATGAAGAGGCTGTCGCCATGTTCCATGACGTGCGGGTAGTCGATGTGGCGGCCACCCACCAGATACATCAGCTTGGTGAAGACGAGGCCGTCGTCGCTGACGGCGAGCGTGAGCGGGTCGCGCTTTTTCGGGTTCGAGTTGGAAACCAGCACGTAGCGACCGTCGCGCAGGCGCAGGCCGCAGATCTTGGAGGTGGCGTCGGGGAAATTGGTCTTCACCGGCAGGCTCCAGGTGCGGCCGTGGTCGGTCGAGATCGAGCGAAACAGGAAACCGCTGCGGCGGTTGTCGCGGAAGATGGCGGCAAGCCGCTGGTCGGGCAGGATCCACCAGTCGGGTTCCTCGGCGGTGAGTTCCGAGGCGCTGCCCAGGACGGGGAAGGACTGCCAGTCGTCGAGCGCCTTGACACCGCCGACGAGGAAGTGCACGCCGCTGGTCTTGTAGTCGTGGCGGCGGCGCGACAGCATCCAGTCGCCGGTCGGCAGTTTCATCGGCGGGAAGTTGTTGATGGCATCGTCGCAGATGAGACCGGCGTCGGTCCAGGTACCCTGCTGAAAGCGGAAGGCGCGCAATTGCAAACTCGGGCCGAAGAAGCCGGCGGCCTCGTCGAGCGAGGCAAGCGCGAGCAGTTCGCCCTCGCGCGGCCAGAAGCCGCGGGCGATCCAACGCAGGCCCTTGTTGGTGCGGGTGCCGTAGTGGGGTGAATCCGGGCCGGAGTTCGGCGCTTCCGGGGTGAGGAACTGCGGTTTGCTCCAACTCAGGCCATCGGGGCTGGTGGCATACTTGACCCGCTGGCCGACCCGGTCCTCGATGCCGGGGCCGTCGCTCCACATGGCCCAGAACTGGCCGTCGTGATGGACGAGGTAGTTGTGCTGGTTGACGCCGCCTTTTTGGTGATCGAGGCGGTCCGGCAAGCCGCCGGAGGCGCTGACATTGCTGATGATGGCGTGCTGGCTCGGCAGTTTGGGCAGGGCGGTGAAGTCGAGCTGATGCGGGTCCGCTGGCAGCCAGGGGCCGGCGAGCATGACGGGCGAGTCTGCGGCAGCAGTGGCGAGCAGGAGGGGAAGGAGCAGGAGGGCTTTCATGGCGGGGAAGCTAGGGTGGCAGGCGCGTCAGGGCGTGGAATGGCGGATCACCTGGCCCTGATCGACCAGTCGCGACTGCAATTCCGTGAGGGGCACCTGGCGTGGTGCAACACCGTGATGCAGTGCCAGGTGGGCGGCGACGCCGGCAGCCTGGCCGAGGGCCATCCAGGTGGGCTCCATGCGGATGCTGGAGAAGGCCACGTGCGTGGTGCTTGCGGCAACGGGAACCAGCAGGCCATCGATTTTCTCCGGGACCAGGATGCGGTAGGGGATCTCGTAGGGCCGCGTGATGTAATCGAGCATGCCAAGGTAACCTTCCAGCACGAGGGTGTCGCCGGGCTGGCGCTTGCGCACCGGGAAGCTGTCGATGGGGAACTCACCGACGGCAATGCTGTCCGGATGGTGCTTGGGGGCCTGGCCCTTGCCGGTGATGTCATGCTGGGTGAGTGTGTATTCGCCGATGAGGCGGCGTCCCTCACGCACGTAGAGCTGCCAGGGGAAATGGGCGTTGTCGGTGAACTCGTCGCGCGGCAGATGCATCTCGTTGGCGAGCGCGCGGTGCGCCGCCGGCACCTCAGGATCGTTTTGCAGGAACCAGAGCAGGCCGAGGACCAGGCTGCGATGGCGTTGCCGGATGCGCTCGCGCGCGGCCTCGTCGCCCTCGATGTAGCCGCGGTTTTCCTCGGGAAAGGGGAAGCCGAGCGGGCGCGGATTGATGTTGACATCAAACTTCTGGTTCGGCAGGTCGGCGACCGAAAGCGCGCGCACGAGCGTGTTGAAGTGTTTTGGATTGTAGCCGCGGCCGGGCTTGAAGACCTTGGGGCCGGCGAGGCGGCCCGCGCGCAGGTCGTCGAAGTAGCCGAGGTAGTCGGTGCGGTCGTATCCTGGCGGCGGTTCGGTCAGTGGCACGGCATTGCGCGGATCCCGGGTCAGGCACAGGCGGTAGGTGTAGGCCGGCAGGCGATCGTCGCCCTCGCCGGTGCTGCCGGGCAGGAACTCATGGGTTTGGTAATCGAAATAAACGACTCCCGCGTGCGGTTCATCGAAGGCCGTGCGCGCTTCGCGGCCGAGCCGGAACCGGGCGCCCGCGGCGGCAAAGAGATCGCCTTCATAGGTGGCGTCGATGAAGATGCCGGCCTGCAGGGTTTGTGCCTCGCCGGTTTCCCGCTGGATAATGGTGATGCCGGTCAGTTTCCCCTGGTTAACCCGGGCTGACTTGAGTCGCCAGCCCTTCAGCACCGTGAGGTTGGATTCCCGGGCGACCATGGCTTCGAAGACCTTTTCCGCCACGTGGGGTTCGGCGTAGTAGCCGTCCTGGCAGAGCCGGGTGTTTTCGTGCTGGGGGCCGTATTGGCGGAGGTAGTGGGCATGCACGCCGGCGACGAACTCCTTGAACAGGCCGCCGATCATGGCGCGGTTCTCGATGTCGCTCTTGCCCAGTCCGCTCGTCGTCATGCCGCCGAGGTGGGGGTTGGCTTCGACGAGTGTCACCTGCCGGCCCAGCCGCGCCGCGGCGATGGCGGACGCGAGGCCGCCCGGGGTGGCGCCATAGACGACGATGTCCTGAGCGAGGCTCTGGCCGCAGAGAAGGGCCAGGGCAAGGAAGGCGGCAAAGCGAGGCATGACGGTATGGGCGGCGGACAGGGTACTTCCGAGCTTCAGCTCGCAGGGGTGTGGCCGGGTGGTGGCGCGCTGAAGCGCTGGAGTCCTTTATTTAGGCCACTGGCCGTCGACGATGGGCTTGAGGGACAGCTTCGAGGGATCAACGACGACATGCTTCACCTTCTGGCGTTTCCAGGTGTAGGTGAGGTGGACGAGGCCGTCCTTCGTCTGGATGATGGCCGGGTAGCTGTATTCGCCCGGTTCGTTTTCCAGGACCAGCGCGGCCTGCCAGGTGCGGCCGTCCTGGGAGGCGGCGAGGTTGAGCGGGCTGCGCTTGCCGCCCCACTTGCCCGGCGTGCCGCCGATGTGGTTGTAAACGATGAGGTGAGTGCCGTCGGCCAGCGTCACGGCATCGGTGCCGCTGTTGTTGTTGGGCAGGCTGCCCAGTTGGATTTCACCCCAGGTCTTGCCGCCATCCTGGCTGAGGATTTCGAAGACGCGATCCTGGCGTGAGCGACCGAGGGCGAGCAGCTGGTTGCCGCCGAGGAACAGGAGGCTGGGCTGGATGGCTTGGATTTGCTTGCCGTCGTGCAGCGGCGGCGTGCGCTCCCAGGTACGGCCGAAGTCGCGGGTGCGCTCGAAGTGCACGGTCCAGGTTTCCTTGTCGCCCTTCTGCGCCGCCGGCAACTCCTCGCTGGTCGGGCAGAGCAGGCTGCCGTCGGGCAGTTCGACCGGCTTGTTCTTCACCGGACCGAGGATGCCTTCGGGTAGGCGGCGCGGCTGTTCCCAGGTCTTGCCGTGATCGGTCGAGGTGGTGAGCATGCCCCACCAGGTCTGCGGGGTGGGACCGGCCTTGTAGAAGAGCAGGAGCGGGCCGTTCTTCGGCTGGAACAGCACCGGGTTCCAGGTCGGGTGGCGGACCACCGTGCCATCGCTGAGCGTATGCTGGATGCCGTTGGCGACCTCGACGCTTTCCGTCCACTTTCCCTTGACCTGGCGCGAGACCCAGATGCCGACATCCGGATCCTTTTCGCGGGTGCCGCCAAACCAGGCGGCGACCAGGCCCGCCGGTGTTTCCGCGATCGTCGTCGCATGGATCTGCGGGTAGGGACCGCTGTCGTAGATGAATTCGGTGGTGAGCACCGCCGGATCGGCGGCGAACAGGCGGGCGGCGGGCAGCAGGCAGAGAAGCAGGCGTTTCATGGCGGGGCGACGGCACAGGTTGGGTGCGGCGGATGGCACACCCGCGGCAGGGACCTGTCAACGTCGCACGCCTGTCGATTCTCGATTTGGCATGCGC
>CANNUR010000244.1 GCA_947523045.1 uncultured Prosthecobacter sp. | reverse complement strand
TCGCCAGCTCAGTTCCAGCCCCAAGCCCAGCGGCAGCGGCGTCACCGGGCCGGCCGCCGTTTCCAGCATCGCCGTGGTCGAGGCGGCCTTTTCCATCTGGAAGCGGGCCGACGATACCGGGAAGCCGTAAAAGCCCGGGCCGTTGCGGCAGAGAAAGCGCTCGAAGGCGTCGCGGCCGGCGTCCGTGCCGAGATCGGCTCCGGCCTGCTCAAAGGCCATGGCATACAACTGCGGTGCGCAGCCGCCGGTGAAGCAGCCGGCGGCACAGCCGCAGGCGGTCGCCTTGGTCGTGTGCGGCGCGCTGTCGGTGCCGGCGAAGAACTTGCCCTGCCCGGCCGTGAGCACCTGCTCGCGCAGCGCGGCGCGGTCGTCCTCAAACTTCACCACCGGCAGGCAGTACAGGTGATACTTCAGGCCCTGAATCAGGTGCCCGAGGGTGAACAGCAGGTGCTGCGGCGTGATGGTCGCCCCAACGTGCGCCGGGGCCGCAGCGACGAACTCGGCCGCCGTGCGCGTGGTGATGTGCTCGCAGACAATGCGCAGGCGCGGGTGTGCCTCGAGCAGGCGCGGCAGGCGCTCGCGGTAGAAGCGCGTCTCGGCATTCTGGCAGGCATCGAGGTAGTCCGGTCCGCTCAGGGCATGCTGCTCGCCGTGGATGCACAAAACGACACCACACTCCTCCATCGCGCGCAGCACCTCGCCGCCGATCAGGTCATCCACCGGCAGGCCGTGCTCGGCATTGGTGGTGCCGTGTGGCGGGTAATACTTGCAGGCGCGCAACAGGCCGGTCGCCGCGCCCTCGCGGATCATGGCCGCCGTCGTCTGGCGCGTCAGGTAGAGCGGTACAATCAGTTGCTCAAAGGCGTCGCCCCCCGCGGCGCGCAGCTCGGCCGTGTAACTTTCGATCGACCAAGCCGCCTCCTGTGCCGGTCCAAGGACCCGGGCCACCGGCGGCTGGGTGTTCGGCATGGCCAGTGCGCCGGCGCAGCCCATGTCGAGGTGGGCCTTCACGTAGGCGGCCAAGGCCGGCCCCTGGCGAAAATGGGTATGGAGGTCAAACCAGCGCGGCAGATCAAGAAGCATGCGCCTCTGTTAGCGCGCGCGGCGCAGGGGTCAACGCCGAGCTGCGCGGCTGCGGACTTCAAAGCTTGGCCAGCAGCAGCCGGGCCACCTCGATCGCCTTGGCGGTGTTGACCTTGGGATCGTCGGACAGGTTCACCCAGACCGAAAAGCGCACGCCGTTCTTGAAGAAAATATGCTGCTGTCCCTGCTCAGCCAGGAAGGCAAACTCCCCCACCCCCGGCAGATCCTCGCCCGCCGTGTACGAACGCAAATCCTGGAGTTCCCGAAGGGTTGTCCGGCGCAGCCAGCCCACCTTGATCGAGTTCTCAACCGGCAGCGTCATCTTCAGCGCGCCAGTCGTCTGGCGCGTGCGGTCGCTCTTCCAGGCGTATTCCACGACCTCGGTGATTGGATGTTTTTCGCTGCGCAGATGCTCCTTGCGGGCGGCAGCGGCTTCCTGACCGGCGATGCCGGCCGCTGCCTCAACCGTGAACCATTGATCGACCTTGCCCACCCATTCCTGCACCGACCGATCTTCAGCCGATTGGGCAAGCCCTCCAAGCACCAGAAACAACAGCAGGATCATCCAAGATTTCATCTGGGAAGAATAAGAGAACCTGGCAACAGCTGGCAAGCAACATTGTTGCCCTTCAACATCCCGCTGCCGCGTGCCGGCGCAGGAACTGCAGCAGCGCCTTGACGGCCTTGCCCTGAAAACGCGCCGGATTCCACATCAGCGCGACGGTGCGCGTCGGGCGCTCGCCGCTGAACGAGCGGTAGACGCGCCGGTCGCTCAGATCGAGCCGGCGCGCCATCTCCGGCACGATGGAAACCCCGTGGTCGAGGGCGACCAATTCCTGCACCGTCGCCAGCTGGCTGGTGCGCTCGACGGTGACCGGTTGCACCGAGTGCTGGCGGCAGAACGAGGCGATGTTCTCCGACAGACAATGCGCCTCGTTGAGCATGACGAAGGGGTGCGGTTCCACCACCTCCATCGTCAGTTTTTTCACCTTGGCCAGCGGATGACCCGCCGGCAGTACGAGCAGCAATTCCTCGTCGAACAACGGCTCCACTTCCAAGTGCCGCGCCAAGATGGGCAGCGCGACGATGGCCAGGTCGATCTCGCCGAGGCTGCAACGCTTGATCAGCACTTCGGTCGTGTCCTCCAGCACAGACACCATCACCTCGGGATGAAGCTCGGCAAAGCGGCTGAGAATCGCCGGCAGAAAATAAGGCGCGATCGTTGGGATGGCGCCAAGGCGGATGCGGCCGCGGCGGCCCGCCTCGGCGAGTTCGGAAAAGGTGTCCTCGACCAACTGCAGAATCTCCCGCGCCCGCTCGTGCAGCAACTCGCCGAGGTCAGTGAGCAGCACCTCGCGCGGCTTGCGCTCGAAGAGCGGCTGACCGAGCTGGTCCTCCAGTTTCTGGATCGCCCGGCTCAGAGCCGGCTGGGAGAGATGCAATTCCTCGGCGGCACGGGTGAAGTTCTTGGTCCGGGCCAGGGCGACAAACTGCTCAAGGGCATGCAGGCTCAGGTCATTGCGCATGCGAAAATCAATCATGCACCAGACGCATTGCAAGCATTCTTACATTGCATTGGATGCATGACTCATCCGCCACCAGAACTTCCCCAGCCGGAACCCGTGCGGGCTGCCCGGCTTGACACAGGAGCCCCAACCCCATCAAGCTATGAAACCATCCAAACTCAGGGCGTTGCTTGCGGCGCTGGCACTGACTCCCGTCATGCCGGCCACCGCCCAGCCAGCGCCCGCCACCCCAACACCGGAGAAAGCCGCCATGGAAAACGCCAGTCAATGCCCCGTCATGGGCGCGCAAGCGCCTGCCAACCGTCACACGGTCGCCGCCGCCATGTCGAACCGCGACTGGTGGCCGAACCAGCTCAACCTGAACATCCTTCATCAGAACTCGCCCAAGGGCAATCCGCTGGGGGCTGACTTCAACTACGTCGAGGCCTTCCAGCAGCTCGACTACAACGCCGTCAAGGAGGACCTGCGCGAGTTGATGACCTCCTCGCAGGACTGGTGGCCGGCGGACTACGGTCACTACGGCCCGCTCTTCATCCGCATGGCCTGGCACAGCGCCGGCACCTACCGGGTCAGCGACGGCCGCGGCGGCGCCGGTTACGGCACCCAGCGCTTCGCCCCGCTCAACAGTTGGCCGGACAACGCCAACCTCGACAAGGCGCGACGCCTGCTCTGGCCGATCAAGCAGAAGTACGGCCGCAAGATTTCCTGGGCCGATCTCATGATCCTCACCGGCAACGTCGCTCTTGAATCAATGGGCTTCAAAACCCTCGGCTTCGCCGGCGGTCGCGCCGACGTCTGGGAACCCCAGGAGGACATCTACTGGGGTCCGGAAACCACCTGGCTGGGCGACAAGCGCTACAAGGATAAGCGCATGCTGGAAAACCCGCTTGCCGCCGTGCAGATGGGCCTGATCTACGTCAATCCCGAGGGCCCCAACGGCAAGCCCGACCCGCTCGCCGCCGCCAAGGACATCCGCGAAACCTTCGCCCGCATGGCGATGAACGACGAGGAAACGGTCGCCCTCATCGCCGGCGGTCACACCTTCGGCAAGGCCCACGGCGCTGCCAGCGCGGACAACGTCGGCCCGGAACCCGAGGGCGCACCGCTCGAGGAGCAGGGCCTCGGCTGGAAGAACAAGTACGGCAAGGGCAAGGCCGGCGACACCATCACCAGCGGCCTCGAAGGCGCCTGGACGAGTGCGCCGACCCGCTGGTCGCACATGTACCTGTCGAACCTCTTCGCCTACGAATGGGAGCTGACCAAGAGTCCCGCCGGCGCCCAGCAGTGGATCCCGAAAAACGGCGCCGGCCAGGGCACCGTGCCGGATGCCCACGACAAGAACAAGAGCCACACGCCCATCATGTTCACGACCGACATCGCCCTGCGCATGGATCCGGCCTACGAAAAGGTTTCGCGCCGTTTCCTGGAAAACCCGAAGGAGTTCGAGGACGCCTTCGCCCGCGCCTGGTTCAAGCTCACCCACCGCGACCTCGGCCCGGTCTCGCGCTACGTCGGTCCGGAAGTGCCCAAGCAGACCTTCACCTGGCAGGACCCGGTGCCGGCGGTCGATCATGAACTGATCGACGCCAAGGACATCGCCGCCCTCAAGGCAAAGCTGCTCGACTCCGGCCTGACGGTTTCGGAACTCGTCAGCACCGCCTGGGCCTCGGCCGCCAGCTTCCGCGGCAGCGACAAGCGCGGCGGCGCCAACGGCGCCCGCATCCGCCTGGCACCGATGAAGGACTGGGAGGTCAACAACCCAGCCCAGCTCAGCAAGGTGCTCGGCGTGCTCGAGAAGGTGCAGAAGGAGTTCAACGAGGCCCAGACCGGCAAGAAGAAGGTCTCCCTCGCCGACCTCATCGTGCTCGGCGGCAGCGCCGGCATCGAGGCCGCCGCCAAGAAGGCCGGTCATGACCTGACCGTGCCCTTCACCCCCGGCCGCACCGACGCCACCCAGGAGATGACCGATGTCGCCTCGGTCGCCTACCTCGAGCCCAAGCACGACGGCTTCCGCAACTACCTCGGCCACGAGCTCGACCGGCCCGCGCCGGAAAACCTCGTCGACCGCGCCCAGTTGCTGACCCTGTCAGCTCCGGAGATGACGGTGCTGGTCGGCGGCCTGCGCG
>CANNUR010000243.1 GCA_947523045.1 uncultured Prosthecobacter sp. | reverse complement strand
CGTCGCAAAGCCAGGCGTCACCTCAGCACCGCCCTGACCGGGGACATTGCGTGGCGTGCCGGGTACATCACTGAAATCGACGCGGATCACCAGGGCCTTCTTCGGCCCCTCGGTCCAGGCCGAGGGTTGGACATCAAATCCGGCATTGGGACCCACCGCATCCTCAGCAGCCACCCACTCCTGCTCGAGAGCACCCGCATGCGCCTGGCAGCACACCTGATAACTGCGCCCCCCGGACACCACCGGCACCGCCGATGCGGCCGCCAAAGCATGACCGTCTCGCTCAACCCCCTCAACCGGGCCGGCCGGCGCCGGCTCATCAGGCTCCGGCACATGCGCCGGACGGTCCGACAGGGCAATCACATCGTCCACGGCAATGCCATCCACCGCCATCCGATTCTTCGTCTGCACGTGCTCGCGTCGCCCAAACACAAAGGCACGGTAACTGCGCCCCTCAAGATTGAGCGCGCGGAAAGTCTGCGACCGCTCCCCCGAGCCGGGTGCAGGCGTGGAAACCATGACCGAAAATTCGCCGGTCGCCGACACGCGCTCCTCCAAGAGCGCCACCACTTCGGCCGGCAGGCGCCGGCGCAGGGTCCACGGCAGCGCCCGCGCCAAGGCCGCGCGCGGGTCGCTCTGAATCAGTTCTCGCAGGACCTGGCGACGCTCACGCGCCAGCTCAACGCCCGCTCGCCCCCCCCCCCCGGGGTAGGCAACCGCCCAGCTTTCGAAGCGGCGGAAAATGTCCTCCGCCCCGGGCGTGGATGGGGCCGCGCTCCCGCCACTCGGGGAAGCTGGTGTTGCAGGGCTCAAAGGTTGGCCCACCCTCCCTTCACCGGCGACCGGAGGCGGCGCAGGTTCACCAGCGAGCCACCAGACCGTGGCAACCAGAAGCAGGGGCAAAGAAACCGCGGCGGAGCGCCAGAGGCGCGGACTTGAAATAAACGACATGGCGGGGGACAACCACGATCCTGCCAGCCCGCCTGCGACAAGGCGAGCTTAAAATATCGCCCTAACCGCATTTGAAAAGCCGGTGTCCCTCAGACTCCGGCAGACCGTGCCAGACGACGATTAAACCGCATCGCGGGCCGTCGGCTCGCGCCCCACCCACAGGCCCAGCACCGCACCGGCCAGCAACCACTCGATGAAGGCGTCGGCCGTGGCCACCAGCACCTCACGCGGCGGCAACTCATGATGAATCATCTCCGGCAGCACACCGAGAAGACCCACCAAAACCCCCGCGCCGGCGGCAAAGGCGAGTCGGCCGGCATAGTTCAACAGCGCCGGCGCCATCAGCGCACCCAGCAGCAGCGCGCCGATCAAGGAGCGCCCCAACTCCAGCCCCAGGGCCAGCCCGCGCGACGGCGCGCCAGGACCGGGACGCACGATGGCGCGCACAGAGGGCCCGTCCTCCAGTGCCTTGGCATACTCGGCGTCGAGCTTGGCCTGCTCATGCCCGGCATAGGACAGGGCCTGGCGCGGGTGCGGCAGGGTGTAGATGCCGCGACCATTGCCCGCCCCCTTGCGAATCAAGGCAGCCAGTTCGGTCTCATGACTGAAACCGTGCACACCCGCCTGGCGCCAGGTCATGACCTCGCGCGACAGCAGGCTCCAGCCGAAGGAGACCACGGCGGCAAGCAGGGCGGCGAGGAGAAATTTCATGGGCGCCACCCATGCACCCCCACATCGTCGCACGCAACCGCGCGTTCACAGCACCGGTGTCGGCAAAGGCCGACCGGCAAAGTGCGCCGCCAGATTCTCCAGTACCAAACCCGCCATCGCCGCCCGCGTCTCCTGCGTGCCGCTGCCGACATGCGGCAGCAGCACGACCCGCTCACTGGCGCGCAGCTCGGCCGGCACCTGCGGCTCGTTTTCAAACACGTCCAAACCCGCCGCCCGGATCGCCCCCGCCTCCAGCGCCCGCACCAGGGCGGCCTCATCGACCACGCTGCCGCGCGCGATGTTGATCAGCGTGCCGCGCGGCCCGAGCGCTGCCAGCACTTCGGCATTCACCGCATGCCGGGTCTCGGCGCCACCCGGACAGGCGACAATCAGGAAGTCCGACACCTCCGCCAGCTCATGCAAAGTCGGGCAGTAGGCGTACTCCACCGCCTGCGGCCGGCGACCGTGGTAGGCGATGCGCAGGCCGTGCGCCGCCAGGCGACGCGCAATCGCCGCGCCGATCCGGCCCAACCCGAAGATGCCGGCGGTTTTGCCGCGCAGGGCATGAGCCAGCGGAAACGGCCCGGCCGGCCACACGCCCGCCCGGACAAAACGCTCCGCCTCCGCCAGCCGCCGCGAGGTCATCAGCACCAGGGCCACCGCCAGGTCAGCCACATCGTCGGTCAAGACCTCCGGGGTGTTGGTCACCCGCAGACCGCGCCGGCGACAGTACTCGATCGGCACACCGTCGTAGCCAACCCCGAAAACCGTCAGGATTTCGAGCGCCGGCAACCGCTCGAGCAGCGCCTCCGGCACCACCGTGCCACCGGCCTGAACAATGCCGCGGATCGAACCCGCCTCACGGGCCAGCACCCCCTCCAGATCCGTCACACCGTCGTGGCAAACATAGGCCGCACGCAGCGGTTGCAGCAAAAAATCCGGCAGGGGCGCCAGCAGCAGCAGGTCATTCATGCCCCCCAGTTAATCCGAAACCCCCGCCGCCGAAAACAGGATTTTCACCCGCCCGCGTCGCAGCATGGAGCATGGAGGGCGAGCCAGAAACTAAACACTCTCCACTCTCCACTCTCCACTCTCCGCTCTCCGCTCCCCGCCCCCCTACCCTTCCCGATTGCGCATGAAATCCGCCACCTGGACGAAAAAGCCCCGCAGCGGCAGCAGCGCTTCTTCAGGCAGGCCGATCTCGGTCATGGCCGATTCCATCAGCTGCAGCCAGCGATCCCGTTCAGCCTCGCCGATCGCAAAGGGCAGGTGCCGGCCGCGCAAGCGCGGGTGGCCACGCTCCTCCAGATAGGTCGGCGGCCCGCCAAAGCGGTAGATCAGGAAGTCCGCCAGCCGCTTCTCCGCCCCCGCCCAGTCGTCAGGCGGATACATCGGCCCGATCAGGTCGTCCGTGCGCACGCGCCGGTAAAACGCCGCCACCAGGGCGCGCAAACGAGCTTCGCCGACAACGTCACACAGGCAGGCCAGGGGATCCATGGCACCAGCAAAGCCGGGATCGCCGTTGCCTCCAGACAAAAAAGACCCGGACGAAAGTTTGCCCCGCGTCGTAACGCTTCCATGGTGGACGAATTCCCCCTGCGACCATGACACGCTCCGCCTTCCTTCTTGCCCTCATGAGCACCACCGCCGCTCTCGCCGCCGACCCCGCGCCCGCCAAGACCGAAACCCTCGTGCTCGGCGGCGGCTGCTTCTGGTGCGTCGAAGCCCAGTACAAGATGCTCAAGGGCCACGTCGAAAACCCGACCTACAAACAGGTCTGCAACGGCGACACCGGCCACAACGAGGTCGTCCAGATCGAGTTCGATCCCGCCGTCATCAGCCTGAAGGATCTGCTCGACCTCTTCTGGCTGGCCCACGACCCGACCACCCTCAACCGCCAGGGCAACGACATCGGCACCCAGTATCGTTCCGGCATCTACTACACGAACGACGAACAGAAGCGCCTCGCCGAACAGTCCATGAAGGAAGCCCAAAAGGACTGGGCCGACCCCATCGTCACCGAGATCGTCCCGCTGAAAAAGTTTTACCCGGCCGAGGACTACCACCAGGACTACTTCGCCAAGAACCCCAGCGCCGGCTACTGCCGCGTCGTCGTCAGCCCAAAGGTCGCCAAGTTCCGCCAAAAACTCGCCGCCGAAGGCAAGCTCAAACCCGAGGCGCAGTAAACGCCCCTCCAACGCTCGAACGGGCCGCCTCAACCGCGGCCCGTTTTTTGATCCCATCACGTGGGCTCAGGCGGCCTCGGTGAGGATGACCTCGCCACAATGCCCGCAGCGACCGGTGGCGACAATCACCAGGGCATTGGCCATCAGGGTCGACCCGCCACAGCAGGGGCACTTGCGAAAACGCTGCTGTCGCTCCCGCTGGGCGCGCGGTAGCAGCAAGCGCTGAAACAGCCAGGGAAACACGATCAGGTAGCCAAAGAACGCCGGAAACCACCACCAGGCCCAGGCCGGCTGATCTCCGATCTGCCGGATGGGCAGCGCAAACAGCAGCATGCCGCCGAGGTAGCAGAGCATGAACAGCCCCAGCCGCCAGACCGCGTCCAACGACCGCTGCAGACGGCAGTGCTCGAGGAACGCCGCGCGATCGAAGGGCTGAAAGTCGTTGGGTGGCATGATCGTCAGGATGGGTTTGGGCAATCCGCAGCGCAAGCGCCCTTGCCTACTTCCTGAAGAGGCTGTCGCAATCAAAGGGCCTGGTTAATTTCAAGGTCTGGATGATCGGTGTCAGCGAGGGATACGGCTTTTCCGCAGTCCATCGCTGTTTTGTCAGCCAGTTGCATACTGACCTCATTTGACGCAAGGCTTTAGCGCCGGAAAAAACCTTGAACCTGAGAAGCCTTACTCATTTGATGCGCCAACCCCAGCCTATGCTAGTTTTCCACATCTCATGAAGCCCAGCCCTGTTTTTCTCCGGCGCGTCAGTCTGCGAAACTACATGAGCATCGCTCGATGCTCAGTGGTGCTTGGCCCATTGCGCTTCCTCGTCGGCCAGAATGGTGCGGGCAAAAGCAACTTTCTAGTGTAGTCCGCCTTACAGATAGCTAAATATGTGCTGGCTTTTCTTTCCTCAGAGTTTATCTAATGAGCATGAG
>CANNUR010000242.1 GCA_947523045.1 uncultured Prosthecobacter sp. | reverse complement strand
CTTGAGCTCGACGCTGTACTCCATCGGGAACTCCTTGACGAGGTCGTTGATGAAGCCGTTGACGCTGAGGCTCATGGCCTCGGCCTCGGTGAGACCGCGCTGCATGAGGTAGAAGATCTGCTCGGCGCTGACCTGGCTGACGCTGGCCTCGTGCTGGGTGGCGTGCTGGTTGCCGCGCACGCTGATCGCCGGGTAGGTGTCGGTGCGGCTGTTCGGATTGATCAGCAGGGCATCACACTCGGTGTTGTTCTTGCAGCCCTTGAGGTGCTTGGGGATGTGAACGAGGCCGCGGTAGGTGGCGCGGCCCTCGCCGATGGAGATCGACTTGGAGATGACGTTGCTGGTCGTCTCGTCGGCGGCGTGCACCATCTTGGCGCCGGTGTCCTGGTGCTGGCCGCTGTTGGCGAGGGCGATGCTGATGACCTCGCCGCGGGCGCGCCGTCCCTTCATGATGACACCGGGATACTTCATCGTCAGGCGGCTGCCGATGTTGCAGTCGATCCAGCGCACCTCGGCATCCTCATGGGCGATGCCGCGCTTGGTGACGAGGTTGAAGACGTTGCTGCTCCAGTTCTGGACGGTGACATACTGGATCTTCGCGCCCTTCATGGCGACGAGTTCGACGACGGCGCTGTGCAGGGTGGCGGTCTCGAATTTCGGGGCGGTGCAGCCCTCCATGTACATGACCTCGGCGCCCTCGTCGGCGATGATGAGGGTGCGCTCGAACTGGCCGAACTGCTCGCTGTTGATGCGGAAGTAGGCCTGCAGCGGATGCTTCACCTTCACGCCCGGCGGCACGTAGATGAAGGAGCCTCCGGAGAAGACGGCGCTGTTGAGCGCGGAGAATTTGTTATCGCCGGTGGGGATGACCTTGCCGAACCACTTTTTGAAGATCTCCGGGTACTTGTGCAGGCCCTCGGTGCTGTTGACAAAGATGACGCCCTGCTCCTCGACGGCGGCCTTGATGTTCGAGTAGGCGGCCTCGCTGTCGTACTGCGCCTCAACGCCGGCCAGGAACTTGCGTTCCTGCTCGGGGATGCCGAGCCGGTCGAAGGTCTTCTTCACGTCCTCGGGCACCTCGTCCCACGAGCGCTTCGGCTTCTGGCCGTCGCTCAGGTAGTAGCGAAACTCGTCGAAGTGGATGTTCTCCAAATCCTTGGTGGCCCAATGCGTCGGCATGGGCTTGTCGAGGAAGACCTTGAGCGCCTTCTTGCGGAACTCGCGGATCCAGTCGGGATCGCCCTTGACGTCGCAGATGTAATCGATCGTCTTTTCGCTGATGCCGAAGCCGGAGTCGAACTTGTTGCGTTCCGGGAAGGTGAAGTCGCCGACGCTGTCGACCTTGATGTCGGCGATGTCGGAGGCTTCGAGTTCCGCGGGGAGATCAGGGGCGGTGACCATGAGAATTTAGGATGGGGGATTGATGACTTGTGATTTGAGTCAGGCAGCGAGCGGCTCGCTGTGAGAAGACGCGGTGACAGGAGTGCCATTGAGCCAGAGTTCGGAAGCCGCGATGTCCATGTCGTCATTCCAAGAGAGGCCAAAGCCACCGGCATCCACCTTCACGGCTCGGAAGAAGGCTTCGTTTTGGAGCAGATGAAACATCTCGAGAGCAAGGTGCGGACGGAAATCGTAGTCGCGGGTCTCACCGTTATCGAAGCCTACACGCAGTTGGTGACCCGGAAGCGTGGTAACCTCCTTGATGCGAGGGTAAGACATGGGGTTTTCAGGGTTCATTCCAGTCCGGGGAGTTGTTGGAACTGCTTGGTATTCCACATCTGAAGAAGCTCGACCTGGTGCTCGCCAGCCCACTCCTGGACCAGCTTCAGCACGCGGGGCGAGAGGTCGCCTTCGATCATCGCCAATGTTTGGATGTCCATCAGTCCAGCCTGCTCGCCATACTGCGCATGAAAATGCGGCGGGTTGTGATCCGAGAAGTACATCTTGATCACGATGCCGAGGAATCTGGCGATGACGGGCATGGCAAAGGGTCTTGAAAAATTAGGCTGCGGCGGCGAGCTCCTCCTTGACCCAGTCGTAGCCGCGGGCTTCGAGCTCGAGGGCGAGTTCCTTGCCGCCGGTCTTGACGATCTGGCCGTCCATGAGCACGTGCACGATGTCCGGCTGGATGTAGTCGAGCAGTCGCTGGTAGTGAGTGATGAGCAGGATGCCGCGGTTCTCGCTGCGCATGGCGTTGACGCCGCGGGCGACGATTTTCAGGGCGTCGATGTCGAGGCCGGAGTCGGTCTCGTCGAGGATCGCATACTTCGGTTCCAGCATCATGAGCTGGAGGATCTCATTGCGCTTTTTCTCGCCGCCGGAGAAGCCTTCATTGACGCTGCGGCCGGTGAAGCTGCGGTCCATTTCCAGGGCGTCCATGCGGGCGTACAGGCGCTTGTAGAACTGCACGGCGTCGATGTCCTCGCCGGCCGGCAGGCGCGCCTTGAGGGCGGCACGCAGGAAGTTGGCATTGCTGACGCCGGGGATCTCGTGCGGGTACTGGAAGGCCAGAAAGAGACCGGCGCGGCTGCGCTCATCGACCGCCATGTCGAGAATGTTCTGGCCGTCGAGCAGGACCTCGCCGCCGGTGACTTCGTAGTCCTCATGGCCGCAGAGCACCTTGCTGAGCGTGCTTTTGCCTGAGCCGTTCGGCCCCATGATGGCGTGGACTTCACCGGGGTTGATGGTGAGATTCAGGCCTTTGAGGATTTCGCGGCCGGGGATCTGGGCGTGGAGGTTTTGGATTTCGAGGGACATGCGGAAGATTTCAGATTTCAGATTTCAGATTTCAAATTTCAGACGCGCGCCGAGCAAGCGCTGCAGGTGCCGTGAATGGCGAGGTCCATGCGGCTGACCCGGGTGCCGGCCGGCAGGTTCCAGAACTTGGCGGGATCGAAGTCGGCGGCGGGATGGGCGTCGATCACCTTGCCGCAGGTCTCGCAGTGAAAGTGGACATGCTCGTGCAGGTTGGCGCAGTAGCGCGACTGGCCGCGCTCGAGGTGGACCTGCTTGATCAGGCCGGCGCCGGTAAGGTGTTCCAGGCAGTTGTAGACCGTGGCCAGCGAGATGCCGGGCGCGCGATCCTTGACCCGGGTGAAGATGTCAGTGGCGGTGGGATGATCCGTCGAGGCCTGCAGGATCTCGAAAACCTCGCGCCGGTGCGGGGTCAATCGCACATCGGCCCCGAGCACGGCCATGCGGCACTCCAGGCCGGTGGGCTTGGCCGGTGGGCGGGAAGAACTGGGAGGCATGGTTTTAGAATTAGAATTGGAATGATTCTAAAATAGAATGTCGACATTGTCAACGAAGGCAAGCGCAGGAGGGTTGCCCTGCCCTGCGGATCTTCCCGATCAGGGCGCAGCAAGGACGGACGGCTGGGCGATGAATGACTCGTCCGTCAGCGTCTTGAGGAAGGCAACCAACGCCTGCTTTTCCTCGGCGGTGAGGCCGAGGCCGCCGTGAGTCAGATGCTTGGCGAGGTTGGGGTCCAGGGTGTCGCTGTGCTGAATGCCGTGGTCGTAGTGTTCGACGACTTCCTCCAGCGTCTGAAAGCGGCCGTCGTGCATGTAGGGCGCGGTCAGGGCGACATTGCGCAGCGAAGGCACCATGAACTTGCCGCGGTCGGCCGGATGGCCAGTGACTTTTTCCCGACCGAGGTCGCGCAGGAGTTTTTCGCTGTCGAGACCGTTGTTGAGGAACTGGTTGTTGGTGAAATGCGCGCCGCCATGGCAGTGGAAGCAGTCGGCGCCGCGGATGCCGCGCAGCGGGTCGGACTCGGTAAAAAAGAGCTGGAACCCGCGCTTTTCCTGCTCGGTGAGCTCGGCCTTGCCCTGCTGCGAGAGATCGAGCTTGGACTTGCCGGAGATCAGGGTCAGCAGGAACTGCTCGAGAGCGCGAGCGATGCGATCCGGCGTGATTTGGGGGCTGCCGAAGACTGTGGCAAACTCGCGCACAAGACCGGCATCGGCACCCAGTTTGGCCACCACACCGGGCAGGGTTTCATGCATCTCCAGCGGATCCTGGATGGGCCGAAGCACCTGGTCGCGCAGGCTCGGCGAGCGACCATCCCAAAAGAAGGCGGGTTTCCAGGCGAGGTTGAAGAGCGGCATGGCGTTGCGCGTGCCGACCTGCCCCTCGGCGCCGACACTGGTGGCCAGGGATTCGGCAAAGGCGCGTTCCAGATGATGGCAGGACGCGCAGGACTGCCGGTTGTTGATCGACAGTCGCGGATCCTCAAACAACCGGCGCCCCAGAGCGACCCCGGCTGCGACGGGCGGGTTGTCCTCAGGCCAGGCGGTCATGGGAAAATGCGCAGGCACCTGGGCGGCCAGGCTGGCGGGGGCATTGACACGACCGACCACCTCACGCCGGTCCTCACCGGCCGGATCAGGTTCGAGCCCCAGGAATCCAAAGCTGCGTGCCGCGTTCTCCGCCATTCTCACCGCCAGGCCACCGTCATTTTGGGAATGGGTGGCATCGGCATCGGCAATGCGAACCGGATGCACCGCGCTGAACAGGCGGTCGACATCGAAGTGCAGACGCAGCTGCTGGGGCTGTTCAAGATTGAGTTCGACCGGAATTTCGACACGGACTCGGCAGGGCTGCCCGGCGAGGTGATAGGAGTAGCCGCCGCTGGGGGCTTCTGCGCGCTGGTAGTGCCCTTCCACCGCCAGATAAACGTAGCCGCCACGCCAGCTCCAGTGCAGGGCATTGAGGTCGGGGTTGAGTGGATGGTCCGGCGACCAGCGCGCGGCATCGCCGGCATCCACAGCGGCATCCACGCCGAGATCG
>CANNUR010000241.1 GCA_947523045.1 uncultured Prosthecobacter sp. | reverse complement strand
TCACCGAGGCCAGCTCGATCGTCTGGCAGCTCATCCACATCAAGGAGGCGCTCGACATTGCCGACAGCGGTTCCACCCTGCTCACCAAATTCATTCCGGTCGAGTTCGCTGATGCCGCCACCGTGGCGCAGATTCTCCAGGCCACCCTCGATGCCCAGCTGCAGGAGGAGGAGACCCGCGGGGTCAACACCTTCCGGGGCAGTCCGGTGCCGGAAAATCGCGGCAATTCAGGCGGTGATTCGCGCTCGAACTCCGGTGGCCAGCCCCCTTCTTCCGGCGGCTCGAACCGGCAACCGGATGGCGGTGCCCGCTCGCAGGCCCCCAAGCCGAAGGCCCAGGTGGTCGCTGACACCCGCCTCAACCAGATCCTCGTGGTGTCCTCGCCGGAGGACTACACCTACATCGCCAGCATGATCGCCGAGTTCGACAAGGCGCTGCCCATCGAGGAACCCTACGAGCGCAAGCTCAAGTATGCCTCGGCGGTCGATGTGCTCAGCGCCATCGCCGACCTGCTGCAGGACACCGGCGGTGGCACCACCCAGTTGCCGGGCGGGGGCACGCTGCAGCAGCAGCGCAATCAGTTGCTTGCCTCCAGCAGCAGTCAGTTGCTCACGGGTCGCACCACCACCGGCACCCGCGGAGGCCAGTTGCTGGCCACCGGCGGCGCCGAGGACAGCGCCACCGGTACCGGTGGTACGGCCAGTCGCGCCGACCTGATCCAGGGCCCCACCGAGGACAATGCGCCGATCTCGGTTCTGGTTGGCAAGACCCGTGTCGTCGCCGATCCCATGGCCAACGCGATTCTGGTCATGGGGCGCAAGGACGCGGTCGACAAGGTCAACGGCCTGCTCGACAAGCTCGACCGCAAGCCTGCACAGGTCTATCTTTCCACGGTCATCGGTCAGCTCACCCTTGGCGATGGTTTTGAGTTCGGCATCGATTACCTGTCCGCGCTCAATGACCGGGACGGCACCAATTTCTCTGGCAGCAGCTTTCTCAGTCGCCAGGATGTTCTTACCGGCAATGCCACCACGCGCGCGGTTCGTGACCTGCGCAACAACGTCATCACGGCGCCCTTTGGGCCCGCCGCCGGCATGAATCTGTACGGCTCGATTGGTGACAGCCTTGAGGTGTTTGTCACTGCCCTGGAGACCACCAACCGCTTCCGGGTGCTGTCGCGGCCGAGTGTTTTTGCCCTCAACAACAAGAAGGCGACCATCACCTCCGGCCAGCAGATCCCGGTGCCCTCGCAGCAGACGGTCTTTGCCAACAACAATGCCAACCAGGGCAACACGACCACGACGATTGAGTACCGCGACGTGGTCCTCAAGCTGGAGGTCGTGCCGCTCATCAATTCCGACGGCGAGGTGCAGCTCACCATCGCGCAGGTGAACGACACGGTCATTGGTTCGCAGCGCGTGGAACCCAACGACGTGCCGATCATTGGCACCGAGCAGATCATCACCTCGGTCACCGTTCCCGACCGCAACACCATCGTGCTCGGCGGCCTGATCTCCGAGCAGGAAAAGCGCGACACCCAGGGCGCGCCCTTCCTGAGCCGCATCCCCGGTGTCGGCAACCTGTTCAAGGAAAACAAGGACAGCACCACCCGCAGCGAACTGATCATCTTCATTCAGCCGCAGGTGATTCAGGACAACAACGCCCTGCGCCTATCCTCGCTCAAGGAGGATCAGCGCACCAAGGTGGGAGCTGACGCCGCCCAGCGTTTCCCGAGCGAGGTGGCGCCTGCCTCAGCCGAACCGGTCGAGGAGCGGCGGACCAGCCTTTTCTCGCGCATGTTCAGCCGCAAGAGAACGGCTGAGCAACCGGTGCGCCGGATCTATCGAACCAGTCCCTGAGGCGGTTCATCGCGGCGGTCAAGAAATTGCCCGTAGTGCTTCTGAGTGCACTCGGGACAGAGCCCGTGGGTGAAACTGGCCTGGGAATGTTCGGTGACATAGCTTTCCAACTTGCGCCACTGGCCCTTCTCGTCGCGGATCGCTTTGCAAAAGCCGCAGATGGGCAAAATGCCCTCCAACTGGCGCACCTCCTCGCGCAGCGCGCGGGTTTGCACCGCCACAAGGCGTGTCAGGAAGGCGATCAGGGTGAAGACGAACGCCCGCAGCACGGCATTGATGGCGTCCGATGTCAGCGTCTCTTCGCCTCCCGGGAGATCGGTGGCGAGCAGTCGCCCCAAGCTCAGGGCAAGTCCGATGGCAGCGGCTGCGAAAAAACCCTGGTTCCAGGCGGCGATGAGCACCGGCAGGATGAACAGGGCTGGGAAACGAATGTAGGGGCCGGTGAGCCAGTCGGCCAGCAGCATCAGGCCGGCCACTGCCAAAACCGTCGCCAACCGGTTCCAGGGACGGCGTTCAAACCAGAACTCGGCGGTGGTCAGAGACATGACAAGACAGCCGCCGCTCAGGACGGTTTCCACCTAGGCTAACGCCGGGGTCGGGACAGGCTTTCAGTCTTCTCAGATCGCCCAGCCTTCGCGGTAGGTTTTGGTCAGCAGCGCGTCCGCTTCCGGTGCGTTCGGAAAACGCAGGTTGGCGGCGTCCCATTCCAGCACGACCGGGTTCAGCGGATCGCCGGTGCGGGAGTCGATCGGACCACGCGTGCAGAAGCGGGTGGCCACGTTGCCGAGTTGTACCGTCTCGGAGAGCGGGCCGGCATAGTGGAAGCCATCGCTGGTCTTTTTGCCTTCGAGGCAGGCGTCCACCCAGTCATGCCAGTGGTTGCGGCTCTCTTCCTTGGGGTACTTGAAACCCTGAAACTTCTCCACCGGATACAGGCGTGGGCCGGCAACGTGGGCAAGCACGAGGTTGCCCTCCTCGCCAATGAACAGCGAGCCACTGCGCGGCAGTTCGAGGTCGGCCGGCATCTTCGCCTTTTTGCGGTCGGGGCGCAGGCCGCCATCGCTCCAGGTGACCTTGAGGGTCTTGTCGGCGGTCAGTTGGTTGCCGGGGAAGACGAACTCAACCTCCTCGTTGACCGGCCAGATGTGATCGTTGATGCCGCTGTTGCGTGCCGTCACGGTCAGCGGCGCGTTCAGGCCGAGAGCCGTGAAGACCGGGTCAAGAATGTGGCAGCCAAAGTCGCCGAGGGCGCCGCCGCCAAAGTCCTGCCAGTCGCGCCAGACAAAGGGGTGGTAGCAGGCAGCATACTCGCGCATCGGTGCCACGCCGATCCACAGGTCCCAGTTGACGTGTGCCGGCACGGGTGCGCCGGCGAGCGGTTCAAGCTTCTTGTTGCGTTCGTTGCCGGTGACGGCGACCCAGGAGAACACCTCCTTGATTTTGCCGATGGCGCCCTCCTTGATGAGCCGGGTGCCGAGGCGGTACTCAAGGTTGGAATGAATCTGGTTGCCCATCTGGGTGACCACGCCGGCCTTCTCGGCCTCCAGGCGCATCTGCCGCGACTCCCAGACGGTGTGGGCCAGCGGCTTCTGGCAGTAGACATGCTTGCCGCGGCGCATCGCCTCGATGGCGGCCTTGGCATGCATGTGGTCGGGCGTGCCGACGTTGACCGCATCGACCTTGTCGCCCAGGCTGGCCAGCATCTCGCGGAAGTCGGCAAAGTGCGGCACGCCCGGGTGGGCGGCGTCGGCCTTGGCAAAGCGGGTGCTGTCGATGTCGCAGAAACCGACATAGCGCACCTTGGCATGGGTGCCGATGTTCTTGATGTCGCTGAACGCCATGCCATCGGCGCCAATCGATGCCACCTGAAGCTGGGAATTGGGGCTGGCCGACCGGACCACGGCGGGGAAGGCGACGGCGGCGGCACCGAGGGCGGACTGTTTCAAAAAGGAACGGCGGGAAGGGGAGGTGGGCATGACCCATGGGCTACGTTCTGGCATCGGCTTTCCTTGCTGCCGGCTGAAACCCGGGCAACTTTCCCGCCCGTCAAGCGTTGCTTGTTCACCCCCTTTGCAATGATCTCCTGGTTTGCCCGCAATCACGTCGCTGCCAACCTCCTCATGTTGGCCGTCATGGCGGCCGGCATGTGGACGCTGATTTCGGAGCGCATTCCCCTGGAGGTTTTTCCCGATCTGCCCTCGCGCATCATCTCGGTCACCGTGCCCTACCCTGGAGCGACCCCCGAGGAGGTGGAGGAGAGCATTGTCCTGCGCGTGGAGGAGGCCGTGCAACAGGTTGGGGGCATCAAGCACATCAATTCGACCTCTGGCTCCAGCGGTGGCTCGGTCTTCATCGAGGTCGAGGAAACCCGCGACCCGCGCGTGGTCATGGAGGAGGTGCGCAACAAGGTCGACACCATCCCCAACTTCCCCGAACTGGCGGAACGCCCGGTCATCCAGCTGGACGACAGCTTTCATTCGGTGATCAACGTGGTCATCGCCGCCGACATGGCGGAGCGCGACCTGCGTCGTCTCGGCGAGCAGGTGCGCGATGAACTGGCGGCTCTGCCCGATGTCACCCACACGGGCTTGGGCGGCGTCCGTCCCTACGAGATCGGCATTGAGATTCCCGAGGAAAATCTGCGCAAGCACGGCCTCACCCTGGAGTCGGTCAGCCAGGCCATCCGGGCCTCGGCGATCGATCTGCCCGCCGGGGTGGTTCAGACCGAGGCCGGGGATGTTTCCATCCGCACCCGCGGCCGCGCCTACACGGGGGCCGATTACGAGCGGGTGGTGGTGCTCACCCGGCCGGATGGCAGCAGCCTGACCTTGGGAAACATCGCCCGCATCAGCGATGGCTTCAATGAGAACCCGCTGCTGGCGCGCCTCGACGGCAAGCGCTGCGTGGTCATCAACGTCATGCGCGAGGGGGGGCA
>CANNUR010000240.1 GCA_947523045.1 uncultured Prosthecobacter sp. | reverse complement strand
GCCCATGCCGGTGGCGACGATGCCGAGCACCTGCTGCGGCTGGTTCTGGCTGGCCATGGTGAACATGTCCATGCCGCCCGACATCATCTTCGGACCGACGGAGGCACCGCGCTTGGCGGCGAGCTGCTCGACGTTCACGGAGTTGTCGTTGCGGCCGATGATGATCTTGCCACCGCGCCAGGTGCGGCCCGGGACGAGCTGGCCCGCGGCGTCGCAGTTCCACTGCGGCGGCCAGCCGGCGGCGGCCGGGTTTTCATACACGAGCGGCATGATGCCGGTGCTGGAGGTCGTCTGACCGCGGGTCATGGCCCAGTGGTTTTCACCCGCCATGAGCGCCTGGTCGAAGGAGGGCGCCTGGCCGATGTTGCCATCGGGCATGAAGCGGCTGGCCTTGGCTCCGAAGACGCGCTCGTCCTGGATGACGTCCTCGGTGAAGAGGACGCGGAAGGCGTCGTTGGAGGTGATGGCAACGCCGCCGGTCAGCGGATTCTGGTAGGAATCCGGGTAGATCGAGTTGTTGTCCCGCGCGAAGACCTTCATGGCCATGATGATCTGACGGCAGTTGTTGGACGTGCTCGTCTGGTTGGCCATGTCCTGGATGACGTTGAAAGTGGGGACCGCCAGGCTCGCGAGAATCGCGATGATGGTGATCACCACCAGGAGTTCAATGAGGGTGAAACCTCGTTGGAGTGCTCGTTTCATGATTTTAGGTGGGTAGGTTTGGATTATGATGGCATGTGCCCCGGAAAGGAATTTTCCCGGGAACAAGGCCATTACACCAAGCGGCCCGGCGGCTGGCGAGAAAAATCTGCGCCCAAGCGACGGTTTCAGCGCAGCCAGGCGTCGCAATGCTCGGCCACGAAGGCGTCATCGCTCAGGTGCGGGTAGGCGGCTTGGACGCGGTCGATCGCTTCCGCCTGGCCCGGACTCAGGCCTTCGTCCGGGTCCAGGCACTCGATCCCCTCCAGCAGGCCCTGACGGCGCAGCACCTCGTGCAGGCCGGCGATGCAGCCGCGGAAGCCGTTGGCGGCATCGAAAAAGGCGGCATTGGCGTCGGTCACCTCGGCCCCCAGGCGCAGCAGTTCCGGCGAAGCCGGCTCGTCCAGGCAGCGACGCAGCAGGGCCACCGCCGGCCGGGTCCACACCGCCCAGTGGCCGAGCAGGCCGCCGCGGAAGCGCAGCTCGCGGTCGCCGATTCGGAAGGGGGTCAGCAGGTCGGCGACAATGCTGTCGTCGTTGCCGGTGTACAGGGCGACATCGCTGCGGCCGCTTTCGGCGAGGGCGCGAACGACGTCGAGGGTCTGGTAGCGGTTGAACGGGGCGACCTTGATCGCCACGACGGCTTCGATTTCGAGAAAGCGCCGCCAGAACTCGACCGGCAGCAGGCGGCCACCGACCGCGGGTTGCAGGTAAAACCCCACCAGCGGCAGGATCTCGCCGACGGCGCGGGCGTGGTCGATGAGCGTGTCCAGGTCGGCTTCGGGCAGGGCCGCCAGGCTGAGCAGGCCGGCGTGGTAACCGAGGTCGCGCAGCAGGGTGGCCTCGCGCACCGCCTGGGCGGTGCCCCCGCAGATGCCGCCGATGCGCACGAGCGGCCGACCGGCACGATCCATCTCCTCGGCGGCAAGCGCCAGCACCGGCTCGAGCAGGCCGTGGCGCGGGTCGCGGATGGCGAACTGGGTCGTGTGCACGCCGACCGCCAGGCCACCGGCACCGGCGGCCAGGTAGTAGCGGGTCAGGGCGCGCTGCCGGCGTTCGTCGAGCCGGCGCGCGGCATTGAGGGCCAGCGGGTGGGCGGGGATGGCAAGGCCGCCGTGCAGGGCGGCGCGCAGGTCAAAAGCGGCCGTCACGGGATTCAAAGTGTGTGGGTTTGCCGAGCGAGGCGCCGCCGCGGCGGATCCATGCGGCGGTGGCTTCGAGCATGCGGTCGAGACCGACCGTGGGTTCGCCGAACCAGGCGATCGATTGGCCGGCATCGGCCAGCCAGGCGGTCGGCGCCTCTCGACCGGTGAACTGCGGGGTGCGGTCGAGCAAGGCCCCGAGTCGCTCGGCCAGGGCGCGCACGGCGAGGGTTTGCCGGCCGGTGACGTTCAGGATCGCGGGCGGTGTCGACGTGCGCGCCAGGCACTGCAGGGCGCGCGCGCAGGCGTCGCCCTGCCAGATGACATTGACGTGGCCGCAGGTCAGATCGACCGGCTCGCCGGTCCAGACCTTGCGGGCGATGTCGTGCAGCACCCCGTAGCGCAGGTCGATGGCGTAGTTGAGGCGGAACATCAGGCAGGGCGTGCCGAGGCGGCGCGAGGCCTCGGCGAAGAGTCGCTCGCGGGCGATGCAGGAATAGGCGTACTCGCCCGGCGGATCGAGCGGGCAATCCTCGCGGGCACCGCCGCTTTCGATCGGCACAAACGGATACACGCAGCCGGTCGAAAACACCACCGTGCGCGCCCCGGCATAACGTTCCGCCACCAGCGCCGGCAGCACGGCATTCATGCGCCAGGTCAGGCCGGGATCCTCGCTGCTGCCAAACTTCTGGCCGGCCATGAAGACGACGTTCGCCGCGTCCGGCAGTCGCTCCAGCGCGGCGCGGTCGAGCAGGTCGCAGGCAAGCGTTTGCACCCCGTGCACCTCCAGGCTTCGGGCCGCGGTCGCCGAGCTGAAGCGCGACACCGCCAGCACCTGTCGGTCCGCCGGCAGCGCCCGCCGGGCCATGCGCGCCAGGGTCGGTCCCATCTTGCCGCCGGCGCCGAGCACCAGGATGTCGCCCTCAAGCCCGGCCAGGGCCTCGGCCACGCCGGGGGGCGGTCGGCTCAGCCATTCCTCGAGTTCATTCTCGTCCTGCGGTTCAAAGTGCATGGCCATCAAAGCGAGCACAGGTGCCCGGCCTTTCAAGCGAGTTGGCAAAGGCCAAGGAAAGCCGGCTTTTTGAAGAGGTCGGTTTTTTCTTATCGCCAAGATTTGCCGCTGCGCCTAGCCTCGCGCCCCAGTCATGTCACCGCTTCTGATTCTCCTGCTCGGCACCCTCGTGGTCATCCTGTGCATCGTGCGCCTGCGCATCGGCGCCTTCTTCGGCCTGATGCTGGCGGCCTTCCTGGTCAGCTTCCTGGCTCCGGGGGCGTTTGGCGACAAGCTGCCGCGCGTGGTCGCCGCGCTCGGCACCGCGGCCGGCAAGCTGGCGGTCATCATCACCTGCGCGGCGCTCATCGGCAAATGCATGACCGACAGCGGCGCCGCCGACCGCATCGTCCGCACCTTCCTGCGCCTGCTCGGCGAGCGCCGCGCCCCCGCCGCGTTGATGTCCTCGGGGTTTGTCCTGGGCATGCCGGTCTTCTTCGACACCGTCTTCTACCTGCTCGTGCCGCTGGCGCGCTCGCTGCATCGCAGCACCAAGAAAAACTACCTGCTCTACATCCTCGCCATGGCCGGCGGTGCGGTCGCCACCCACACCCTCGTGCCGCCCACCCCGGGACCGCTGGCGGTCGCAGAAATCCTCAAGGTCGACGTCGGCATGATGATCCTCATGGGCATCGCCGTTGCCCTGCCCAGCGCGCTGGTCGCCCTCGGGCTCGCGCACTGGCTGCAGGCGCGCTACGAAATCCCCATGCGCGCGCTGCCGGGCGAGGACGTCGATCGTCCGGCCCCCGCCGACAGCGACCTGCCCGGCTTCTGGGTGTCGGTGCTGCCGATCGCCCTGCCGGTCGTGCTGATGGCGGCCGGCACCGTCTTTGCCATGCAGGCCAAGACCGCAGTGGCGGGCGCCTGGGTGCACGAAGCCGCCGAGATCATGAAGGTGGCCGGCGATCCCAACTTTGCGCTCATGGTGGCCACCCTCGCTTCCGTGCTGGTGTATGTCCGCCAGCGCCGGCCGAGCCGCGAGCAACTCTCCACCGACATCGAGGAATCGATGATGAGCGCCGGCACGATCATCCTCATCACCGCCGCCGGCGGCGCCTTCGGCGCCATGCTCAAGGAAGCGGGCGTGGGTCCGGCGATTCAGAACCTCTTCGGCGGCGGCTCTTCCGGCCTGATCCTGCTCGTGGTCGCCTGGGTGATTGCGGCGCTGCTGAAGACCGCCCAGGGCTCGACGACGGTGGCCATGATCACCAGCGCCGGCATGATGGCCAGCATGCTCGACGGCCAGGTCCTCGCCTTCCATCCCGTCTATCTCGCGCTTGCTGTTGGCTTCGGCGGCCTCTGCGTCGTCTGGATGAACGACAGCGGCTTCTGGATCATCGCCCGCATGAGCGGCTTCACCGAGCTGGAAGTGCTCAAGACCTGGTCCTTCATGCTTGTGCTGGTCAGCCTCTTCGGGCTCGCGCTGACCGCCCTGCTCGCCGTCGTCCTGCCCCTGGCTCCCGCTGTGGCGGCCGGGGTCGGAGGGTGATCCAAGGCGGGAGTTTCAAGTTTCAGGTTTCAAGTTGGGGGCCACCCCCGACCGCGCGCAGCGCCCTGGGAGTGCGGCGGTCCTCCGCCGCTCTGCCACCTCGCCCGGTCACCCGGCCAAGCTCCGCAGGTCCGTGGATGGGACAGGGTAGGGGGTCCGCAGATTTCACAGATTTCGCAGATGGAACAGTCGCCGGCCCAGGGGAGCGCGGACACTCTTGTCCGCCTCTTCTGAGGGGCCAGGCTTTGGAACCACGAATGACACGAAGATCACGAAGGGGGAGGGTAGGGCGCCGCTGCGCCGGTGCCGTGACTTTCCGGGTGGCGGACGGGGATGGGTCTCACGCCAAGGCGCAGAGGCACCATGAAGGCCGGGCCTCATCCTTCCTTGGCGTCTTGGTGTGAGTCATGCGCGACTCCCCC
>CANNUR010000239.1 GCA_947523045.1 uncultured Prosthecobacter sp. | reverse complement strand
CAGCTCCGGCCCCGCCTGCATCGGTCGCCCCCACGCCCGCGCCGACGCCTGGAGGGGGGATCGGCCCGCCCCCCGCCGCCAATCCCGCCGATCCGGCGGCGACGATGAGTCTGCAGGAACTGCTCGATCTGGCCAAGCAGGTGCGCGGGCTGGGTGACATGCAGGGGGCTCTCGAGGTGCTGCGCCGGGCGGACCTGCGTTTTCCCGCCCAGCCCGAGGTGTTGACCGAGATGGCCCTGTGCTATGAGCAGATGGGCTTGAACGACAAGGCCGCCGGTCTCTGGCGCCAGCTCAGCGCCCAGGATCCGAACCGGGCCGGCGGGTTCCGCGACCTTGCCCAGCGCCGGCTGAATGCGCCGGCCGCGGGACAGCCCACTCCCGAAGGTGCTCAGGTACTGGCCCTCGGCGCCTGCCGGGCGCAGCGCGATGAGGGCGTGGCCAATGGCGAAAAAGTGGTGCTGCGCATCCCCATCCTGCGCCAGGGTAACACCCAGGTCGACCCGGCGCAGGTGGACATCGACGTGTACTTTTTCGATCGCGTCAACGGCCAGCAGGTCGCACAGACCATTGCCGATGAACCGCCCTCGACCTGGACCGCGCCGCCGGTGGACTGGAGCGGCATTGGCGAGGAACCGCTCGATGTGACCTACTTTTTGCCGACCCTGACTCCGGGTGAGGTCGCCGCCCATGGCCGGCGCGCCTACCACGGGTACGTCGTGCGTCTCTACTATCAAAACAAACTCCAGGATGTCGCCGCCGAGCCGCGCGACCTCCTTGACTTCGGCTTGCCGACGTCCCGGCCTGAGGCGGACGCCGCGCATCCGTTGCTGCCCCCGGTGGCCCGCTGACGGCGGCCGCCCCTGAACCGATGACCCTGCTTTTTCTCGATTCCAACGCCGCCACCCGCGGCCCCCGCACGGAGGCCCTCAAGGCCCATCCCGGCTGGACGGTCAAGTCCGTGCCCAACCTCGCCGAAGCCTATGCCTGGCTCGACAGCGCCGATCAACTCGACCTCTTGATCACCGAGGCGATCATCGATGCCCAAAGCAATGGCTTTGATTTGCGCGACCGCGCGCTCGCCAAGTTTCCCGGCCTGCGCGTGCTCTTCACCACCCGCTATGACCTGACGGGTTTTGAGGAGCAGGTGGGCGGCTGGCCGGTGCTGGCCGATCCGCCCTACACGACCGAGAAGCTGGTGCAGAAGGCGCGCGCCGCCCTGGCCGCGCCGGCCCCGGTATCCGGCCTGCCACCGCCGACCCTGACGCCGGGCGCACTCATCGGCCAGTACCAGATCCTAGAGCGACTGACCGTTGAGCCGGAGTCGGAGACCTACCGCGCCCTGCAGGTGGCTGTGCAACGGCCGGTGGCGCTTGTGCTGCTGCGACCGGAACTCGTTAGCCAGCCCGATTCCCTGGAGGCTTTCAAGGCGCGCGAGCGTTTGAAGGCCTCGATCTCGCATCCGCGCATCGCGCCGCTCTACGAGGCGGGACGGGTCAATGAGCTGGTGTTTTACACCCGCGAGATGCCGCGCGGGCGCAGTCTCGAGGAGCTGCTCGCCGCCGGTGAAACCTTCACCGAGCGCAAGATTGCCGAGCTGCTGTTCGGCGTTGCCGAGGCCATGCAGTATGGCGTTGAACGCTGCGGGTATCACCGGCGCCTGGCGGCGCGCGACATTTTTGTCGATGGTGAGAATCAGGCGAGCATCGTCAATCTGTTCCGTCCCGGCGAGGGCCGTGTCCGCGATCCGCGTGAGGAAGTGCGCGCGCTGTTGGAGTTGGTGATGCCGCTGGCTGCCGAGGGCAAGGCGCGCGGTCTGGTCAGCGGTCTGCTGGCGGGCCGGCACGACTGGGCCGGCTTGCTGGAGGAACTCGATGAGGTACGGGAGGCGATGCGCGAGCGCAGCATCATGCGGCGCATCGAGGCGGAGGAAAACAAGTCGGGCGCCGGTCGCCGCCTGCCTTGGTGGGGCTGGGGCTTGGTCGCCCTGTCCGTGGTCCTGGTCTATGTTCTGGGTTCCGAGGCCGGGCGCACCGGTGTTGCCAAAAACACGGCGCTGGCACCGGAAATGATCGCCATTCCGGCCGGTCGCTTTGTGTATCAAAACGGCGAACGCCGGCAACTGCCCGCCTTCTGGATCAGCAAGCACGAGGTGACCCTCGGCCAGTATGCCGAGTTTCTTGAAGCCATTGGCACCAGCACCGCTTACGACCATCCCGAGCAGCCGAAGACCAAGACCGGACATGCACCGCCCAAGTGGACGGAACTGCTCGCCGCCGCCCGGGCTGGCGCCACCTACAACGATCAGCCGATCAGCCTGAACACGCCGGTGACCCAGGTCGACTGGTGGGACGCCCATGCCTATGCCGCCTGGCGCGGCCAGCGCCTGCCAACCGAGGACGAGTGGGAGAAGGCGGCACGGGGCGAGGACGGTCGCCGCCTGCCCTGGGGCGACCGCCTGCAGAAGGGTGCGGCCAACCTCGGTGATGACTACGATTCGAACGGCAAGGGCGGCCAGATCGACGGTTTTGTTTTGTGGGCGCCGGTGGATCGCAAGACGCAGGACGTCAGTCCGTACGGCGTCTGCGACATGGCCGGCAACGTCTCGGAATGGACCGCTTCCGAACACGCCGGCGAGGCCTGGCCCGTGCATCCCGATTATCCCGACCTGCGCGTGCCGGTGGTGCGCGGTGGCCATTTTGCCCTCAAGAGCGGCAAGGACTTGCTCACCACCCGCACCTTTGCCGAATCCGCCGGTGAAACCACCCTGGCGCGCGGTTTCCGCACCGCCAGCAGCCAGCCGCCCACGGGCGGATCGACCCAGCCCTGAACTTCCTACCGACATGCGTTTTCTCCTCCTCCTGCTTTGCCTGACCGGTGCCGCGCGCGCCCAGTTCGCGGTCAGTTTGTCGCTGCCGCGCACCAACTTCCTTGCCCTCGAAGCCATTCCCGCCACGGTCACCCTGACCAACCGCAGCGGCGCCGAGGTCGTGCTTGGCGGTCCCGGGCGCGCCTCCTGGTTGAGCTTCCAGATGACGGACAGCGGTGGCCATGAGCTGGCGCCGCTCGACGTTGATGCCTCCGACATGGTGCAGATCCCGCCGGGTGGCACCATCCAGCGCAAGATCGTCGTCACCGATGCCTACGCGCCCTCGGAACTGGGCAATTACGGCTTGATGGCGCGCGTCCGCCACGCTCCGGACGGCCAGTTCTACGGCAGCAACCGCGTGCGCTTCAACATCACCGATGCCAAGCCGATGTGGGAGCAGAGTTTTGGCGTGCCCGAGGGCTTTCGCGGCGCCGGCAGCGCTCGTCGCTACGGCATCCTGCTGTTCATTGATGTCGGCAGCACCGCATTGTATTTTCGAATGACCGACGAAAAATCCGGCGTGCGTCTGCAGACCTACCGCCTCGGTCCGGTGAGCATGGCGCACGACCCGCAGATCACCATCGATGCCGGCAACCAGCTGCAGGTGTTGTTTCTCGCCCAGCCGAATGTCTATGCCCACTGCGTCGTGCGCCCCGACGGTAGCCTGAAGAGCCGCACTTATTACCGCGACGAACCCGGCAACCGGCCGCGCCTCGTCCAGGAGGCCGGCGGTGAAACCCGCGTCGAGGGCGGTGCAGCCTACGACCCCAGCGCAGTGCCTGAAGGCAAGCCGGCGCGCAAAGCCAGCGAACGTCCGCCCGGCCTGTGATGGAGCCCCCCCCACCCGCCCGCGCCTGGCCCACCTCGCTGCTCTGGGTCAACGTGCGCCTGCTGCACCCGCTCATCGGCGGCGACCGCCTGCGCACCTACCACATGCTGCGACGGCTGAAACGCCATTGCCGCATCCGCTACCTCTGCCCGCTGACCCCGGCCGACAGCCCCGAGGCGGTCGAACGCGCCGCCGAGTACTGCGACGAGCTGACCCCTTGGCCGCACGATCTGGTCCGCAGTGGTTCCCCCGCCTTCTACGCCCGCGCGCTGGTCAATTCGGTGTTCGGTCGCCGGCCCTTTTCTTGCGCCAAATACGCCAATTCCGAGGCGCGGCGCCTTTTGGAAAAATGCCTGCGTGAGTCGCCGCCCGGCGAGGTGGCGGTGGCCGACTACCTGATGTCGTTCATCCACTTCGACGGCCTCGACCTGCCGGCGCGGCCACCGGTGGTGGTGTTCCAGCACAATTTGGAGTCGCTCATCTGGGAGCGCCACGTGCAGACCGCGCGCAATCCGCTGCGGCGTTTTGTCTGTGCCCGCGAGCGCGACCTGACACGTGCCTTCGAGGACATCGTCGCCCGCCGCGCTGCCGGCCAGATCGCCGTTTCCGAAGAGGAGGAACACGCCTTCCGCGAAGAGCGTGGCATGAGCAACGTGCTCGGCTGGGTGCCGACCGGGGTGGATTGCGACTACTTCCAGCCTGCCGCACCGGCCGCGGCGGCACCGCCGACCCTGGTCTTCCTCGGGTCCATGGACTGGCAGGCGAACGTCGAGGCGATCCGGCACTTCGCCGAGCACAGTCTCCCGCGCATCCGCCAGGCCGTGTCGGAGACCCGGCTCATGCTATTGGGCCGCAATCCGGTGCCGGCGCTGCGCGAACTCGCGGCCCGCGACCCGCTCGTCGAGGTCACCGGCACGGTCGACGACGTTCGCCCGTATCTGGAGCGGTCGACGCTCATGATCCTGCCGCTGCGGGTTGGGGGTGGCACGCGCATCAAGGTCTTTGAAGGCATGGCCGCCGGTCTGCCGGTGGTGTCGACGCAGGTCGGCGCCACCTTCACCGGGAACTCCATGCCGTCCTTGTGCCTGGCGTTGAACAGCGGCGCCTCGTCCACG
>CANNUR010000238.1 GCA_947523045.1 uncultured Prosthecobacter sp. | reverse complement strand
GTCTTGGGCAGACCGGTCGGCAGGCGACCTTCCTTCCACTGGCCACGCGCCTTCATGAGCTTGATGCGCTCGCCGCGCTTCAAGACGCTGCGCTTGGTGCCAACGGATCCGGCGGTTTTGAGGCTGCGATGCTGGGACATGGAATGAACGGAGTAAGGGGTTAAAAAGGGGTCATTAAACTACCCGCTGGTGGCCGGGGTGCAAATGGTTTGTTTTCGAGGCCCCTGAGAAATGCCCACGGGATGCCCAGTTTAGTCCCCATGCGTCGCCTCCTTCCCCTGCTGCTGCCGGTCTTCGCCACCGCCCTGCCACCCAACCTGGTGCTGGTCGTCAGCGACGACCAGCGCCCGGACACGATCGCCGCCCTGCACGGCAGCCACCTGCGCACCCCCAACCTCGACCGCCTGGCCGCGCGCGGCACGGTCTTCACCCGCGCCTACGCCGGTTACCCGATCTGCCACGTCAGCCGGGCCGAGCTCCTGACCGGCTGCACCGCCTTTCGCGCCTACCCGAACTACCCGGCCGGGCCGATCGACCCCGCCCTGCCCCAGCTCGCCGCCACCCTCAGCGCCGCCGGCTACCGGACCTGGTACTCGGGCAAGTGGCACAACGACGGTCAGCCCACCCAGCGCGGCTACGGCGGCATCCGCGCGCTCTACTCCAGCGGCGGCGGTCGCGGCGTGGCGGAACCGGAGATCGACGCCCGCGGGCATCCGCGTACGGGCTACCGCGGCTGGACCTTCAAGGACGACGCCGGCAAGCCGGACCCGGCCAGGGGAGTCGGCCTGCAGCCCGACAACAGCCGGCACATCGTCGATGGCGCCCTGCGCGCCCTCGACGAGTCGCCGCCGGACCGGCCGTTTTTCCTGCACGTCAACTTCGCCTTCCCCCACGACCCCCGCCAGCTGCCGCCGGACCCGGCCCATCACCACGACCCGGCGAAGACACCGCTGCCGCGCAACTTTGCCCCCGACCATGCCTTCGACCACGGCAACCGCGGCGGCCGCGACGAACGGCTGCTGCCCATCCCCCGGACGCCGGAGGCGGTGCGCGCCGAACTGGCCGTCTACCATGCGATGATCACCGACCTCGACGCCCAGCTCGGCCGCCTGCTCGACGCCATCGAGGCCGACGGCCGCGACACCGTCGTGGTCTTCACCAGCGACCAGGGACTCGCCCTCGGCAGCCATGGCCTGCTCGGCAAGCAGAACTGCTACGAACACAGCATCCGCTCGCCCCTGCTCATCGCCGGCCCCGGTCTGCCCCAGGGCCGGCGCAGCGCAGCCCTGGTGATGCTGCGCGACCTGCATCCCACCCTCTGCGAACTTGCCGGGGTGCCCGTGCCGGCCAGCGTCCAGGCGCGCAGCCTGCTGCCGCTGCTGCAGGGCCGGACCGACCGCGTGCACGACCGGGTGTTCGCCGCCTACACCGACACCCAGCGCATGGTCTGCGAAACACGCTACAAGCTGATCCTGTACCCGCAGGTCAACCGCCGGCAACTCTTCGATCTCGCCGCCGATCCCAACGAACTCCGGGACCTCGCCGACGACCCTGCGCACGCTGCCGAGCGCGGGCGCTTGGAAGCCCTGCTCAACGACTGGCGGCGCACCCATAACGACCCGCTGCACCCCTGATCCAACAAATCAGGAATCATCCATCAAGAATCATCCATCCCAAATCTCACCCCCGCCAGCCAGGGGTTGAATGCCAGCCGAACCGCGGCAGTCTGACAGGCATGCACCGCCGCCTCTTTCTCGTCGCCCTCGCCGCGGCCCCGCTCGCCTCCGCCCAAACCCCCACGCCGACCGCCGCGGAAGTGCTCGACCGGGTGCGCCAAAGCTACGCCCTGCAGGATCACCGCATGACCGGTCGCCTGCGCGACAGCGCCAGCGGCCGCGAGGAAGCCTTGGAACTCTCACTCAGCCAGTCGCTCATGCGCTTCCACTTCCCCGGCCAACCGCCGGAGACGATCCAGCTCGACCTCACCACCCATCCGGCAACCCTCTGGCAGATGCAAACCAACGGCGACCTGAAGCGGGTGCCGCTGGCGAACTCCGAGCGACCGGTGCGCGGCATGGACTTCAATTACGAGGACCTGTCGCAACGCTTCCTCTACTGGGACAAGGTGCAGATGCTCGACGCCAACGCCCGCGTCACCGGCGGCGTGCGCTGCTGGCTGGTGCGCGTCACCGCCCCCGACACGAAGGGTCCGTACTACACGGTCGATCTCTGGGTGCACCAGGACAGTGGCGGGGTCGCGCGCATGGATGCCTACGACAGCCGCAGCACCCTGGTGAAGCGCTTCGAGGTGACCAAGATGTGGAAGGTCGACAACGTCTCGTCCCTGCGCGAGATGCGCGTGCAGTCCTTCAATCCCGCCGACGGCAAGCGCCAGGGCATCACCTACATGACCCTCGACAAGCCGGAGCGGCAGTGACGGCCGGCGTTTGCATTTGCCGACGCGCACGCTATGCGAAGCGGTCCCGTGCCCGCCGCCTTCCCCTTTGACACGCTCTGGACGCAGCTCCGTCGCAAGACCTGGATGTGGCTGTTCCGCCAGGCCCAGGTCGCCCAGGGCCTGAAGTGGTGCAAGGCTTACACCGAGATCCGCGCGGTCAGCATCGTCAGCCCTGCGGAACTCGAGATCGCCGGCGCCGCCGGCCGCAGCGCCGACACCCATGATGAACCGGTGCTGCGCCTGAAACTCGCCGGCGACACCCTGCACGTCACCAGCGCCTGCACCTGCCACAACGGCCCGCTCTGCGATCACGCCGCCGCCCTGCTGCTCCAGCTCGGTGAACCTTCCACCCAAGTCCGCGTCGTTCGCCTGGCCGCCCCCGGCGCCGGCCAGGTGCGCGCCGGCACGGATTCCGCCTCCATCGCCAGCGACGAGGCCGAACGCGTCGAGGCCGGGCCGCCTCAACCCTTCCTGAAACTGCGCCGCGTCGAGGTCGAACGCCCCACCGGTCGCGTCGTCCGCGGCAGTCCGGTTTTCACCGCCGTGCGCCTGGGCGTGGCGGAAATGAGCGTCGCCTACGAAGCCCGCCCCGAACGCCTGCCGGTGCCGGGACGCGGCGCCAGCCTGCGCTGGAGCAGCGCGGACGGCCGTCGCTTCGAACTGGCACGCAACCTCCACCTCGAGCGCCTGCTGCTGACCGACGTCACCCAGACCGGCCTGGCGCCGCTGCCCCAGGCCGTGCCGGGCGTGCGCGGCGACGGTCCCCTGAGTGCGCTGCTGAGCGTGCCGGAAAAGAACCAGGCCCTGCACTGGGCCGCCTTCGTGCGCGACCATGTGCCGATGCTGCGTGCCGAGGGCTGGCAGGTCGAGATCGAACCGGACTTCGGCTTCACCATCCATGAGGCCGCCGAGACCGACTGGTTCACCGACCTGGAAAGCGCCGGCGACGGCGCCTTCAGCTTCGACCTCGGCATCGACCTGCACGGCCAGCGCGTCTCGGTCGTGCCGCTGCTCGCCGAATGCATCGAGCAGGGCCTCACCGCCGAGGTGCTCGAACAGGATCTGCAGCGCAGCTACCTGATCGCCCTGCCCGGCCCGGAGCAGACCGTGCTGTCGGTGCCGGCCGCGCGCCTGCTCGTGCTGGTGCGCTTTCTCGACGAACTGCTCGCCGCCCGCCCGCCACGCCAGGGCGGCCGGCTGCGCATCGACAAACTGCGCGCCGCCCAGCTCGCCGGACTGGACGGCCTGCCGCTGCGCCTGCCCGAGGAACTGACGCGCCTGCGCGAGCGACTCGAAAGCTTCACCGGTTTGAGCGAGGTGACCCCGCCAAGCGGCCTGCGCGCCACCCTGCGCCCCTACCAACGCGAGGGCCTGGCCTGGCTGCAGTTCCTGCGCGAGTTCGAACTGCACGGTGTGCTCGCCGACGACATGGGCCTGGGCAAGACCGTGCAGACGCTGGCGCACCTGCTGCTCGAAAAGGAGGCCGGCCGCCTCGACCGCCCCTGCCTCATCCTGGCACCCACCTCGGTCGTGCGCAATTGGGCGCGCGAAGCCGCCAAGTTCACCCCCGCCCTGCGCGTCCTGCTGCTGCAGGGCGGCGACCGCCGCAACGGCTACGGCACCCTGCACCGCCACGACCTCGTCATCACTTCCTATCCCCTTCTGCTGCGCGACGCCGCCGAATTGGGCGCGGTCGAGTGGCACCTCGCCGTGCTCGACGAGGCCCAGCACATCAAGAACCCGCGCAGTCGCGCCGCCCAGATCTGCGCCGGCCTGAAAACCCGCCACCGCCTCTGCCTGACCGGCACGCCCGTCGAAAACCATCTCGGCGAGCTGTGGAGTCTCTTCCACTTCCTCATGCCCGGCCTGCTCGGCGACGCCGAAAGCTTCCGCAGTCACTTCCGCAACCCAATCGAGCGCGACCGCGACGCCGGCCGCCAGCGCCAGCTCGCCGAACGCCTGCGGCCGCTGCTGCTGCGCCGCACCAAGGACGCGGTCGCCCGCGACCTGCCGCCGAAAACCGAGATCCTGCACAGCATCGAACTCGAACCCGCCCAGGCCGAGCTCTACGAAACCATCCGCGCCGCCGTCGATGAGCGCGTGCGCGAGGCCATCCAGGCCCAGGGCCTGGAACGCAGCCAAATCCTCGTGCTCGATGCCCTGCTTAAGCTGCGCCAGGTCTGCTGCCACCCGCGCCTGCTCGGCGGCGACGGCGCAGCCGGCCACACCGCCTCGGCCAAGACCGCCTACCTCATGGAGGAGCTGCTGCCCGAGCTGCTCGAGGAGGGCCGGCGCGTGCTGATCTTTTCCCAGTTCACCCGCCTGCTCGCCCTGCTCGGCGAGGAGCTGCGCCGCGCCGGCATCGACCACGTCGTACTC
>CANNUR010000237.1 GCA_947523045.1 uncultured Prosthecobacter sp. | reverse complement strand
GGCGTGGGCCTTGCCGTTGAGGTAGGCAAGCTGGCGGGCGCGATGGTCGAGCGCACCGGCGGGCATGTAGGTTTCCTGGTCCCAGGAAAGCAGCGCCTCGGTCGAGGTGAGCAGGGCAATCTCGCGGGCGAGGGCGATGAGGGAGGCGTAGGCGGCCATGGTTATGCTTCGTTGCGAACGGGGTTGGTAAGGGCGCCGATGCCCTCGATCTCGACGGTGACGGTGTCGCCGTCCTGCATCCACAGCGGCGGCTTGCGTGCCATGCCGACGCCATGCGGGGTGCCGGTGAGGATGACGGTGCCGGCCTCCAGGGTGGTGCTGCCGCTGAGGAAGGCGATCAGGGTGGGGACATCGAAGATCATGTCGATCGTGTTCCAGTCCTGGACGGTTTCGCCGTTGAGCACGGTCTTGAGGGCGAGCGCATTTGGATTCGGAATCTCGTCGCGGGTGACGAGCACCGGGCCGAGCGGACAGAAGGTGTCAAAGGTCTTGCCGCGGCACCACTGGCCGCCCCCGCCGTTTTTCTGCCAGTCGCGGGCGCTGACGTCATTGGCACAGGTGTAGCCGAGCACGTACTCGAGCGCGTCCTCCCTGCGGACGTTCTTGGCGGTCTTGCCGATGATGACGGCGAGCTCGCACTCGTAGTCGACGGTGTCGCTCTTCAGATGCGTGGGCAGCAGGATGGGATCGCCGGGGTTCTGCACCGCGCCGGGCAGTTTCATGAACAGCACCGGGTTCTGCGGGATGGCGGCGCCACTCTCCTCGGCGTGGAACTTGTAGTTCAGGCCGATGCAGAGGATGGCGCGCGGCTTGATCGGGGCGAGCGGCTTGACGATGTCGGCCTCGCGGTCGGTGACGCGGTGCTCGTTGAAGATGCAGCCTTCGATCGCGAGGGCGCGGCCGTCGGGCTGCAGCGCGGCGTAGGCGGTCTTGCCGGAGGAATCAAGGTGGCGGAGGATTTTCATGGCGGGGAAGGGGGGTTACGGCGCGTGGCGGCGATTGAAGGTCACGCAGTCCTCGTAGCGGGCACCGCTGCCGCCGAAGAGGTCGAGGGCGCTGCCGATGGTGCCGTCGAGGCGACCGGTGCTGAGTTCATCGAGGCGGCGCAGGTCGTCGAGGTGGCGGATGCCGCCGGCGTAGGTGGCCGGCACCGGACTGTGTTCGGCGAGGTAACGCACGAGCGCCTCGTCCATGCCTTCGCACTTGCCCTCGACATCGACGGCGTGGATGAGGAACTCGGCGCAGGAACCGGCGAGATGAATGAGCGTGGCGGGTGTGACGTCGAGGTCGGTGAGGGTCTGCCAGCGGTTCATCGCCACGGTCCAGCCGCTGGCGGTGGCCTTGCAACTGAGGTCGATGACGAGTCGCTCACGACCGGCGGCACGCACCAGGGCGTCGAGCCGATCCTCGGCAAAGCGGCCGTCGCGGTCGAACAGGTGACTGGTGACGATGACATGGCTGGCGCCGGCTTCGAGGTAGTCGGCGGCGTTGTCAGGGCGGATGCCGCCACCGACCTGCAGGCCGCCCGGCCAGGCGGCGAGGGCCGCCTTGGCGGCCGCCTCGTTGCCGGGGCCAAGCAGGATGACGTGACCGCCGGTCAAGCCATCGCGCCGGTACAGCTCCGCGAACCAGGCCGGCTCACGGTCGCTGACGAAGTTGACGCGCGGGCCCGGGCCGTCGTCGCGGAGGGTGGAGCCGACGATTTGTTTGACCTTGCCTTCGTGGAGGTCGATGCAGGGGCGGAAGCGGGTCATGCGCGGAGCCCCCGACCTAGCCTGCATTTCTCCCGCTTGTCCACTGCGGCTTGCGGGTGCCCATCAAGCCCGGCTGCCGTCGCTCGGTCGGTGGCGCGCCAGCCACTGGCGACAGGCTTCCTCGCCCATGTACTTGGCAAGCAGGCGCGGCTCGGTTTCGGTCAGGTCGACCAGAATGAGGCCGTCGATGACCGAGGAGAAATCCTTGTCGACGTTGAAGCTGAGCAGGGTGCCGTTGAGTCGCAGGTAGTGCTTGAGCAGGATTGGGATGCCCTTGCCATCGGTTTCGACGCTGGAGATCAGGGCCGAGCAGTCGTCGACGTCGCGCAGGTTGGCGCTGATGAACTCGCGCATGAGGCGGCGGCCGCGCAGGTAGCGGAAGGGGTTGCGCGGCTTGACGTAGCTGGCGAGGTCCTCATGCAGGCAGTTTTCCTGGAGGAATTCGACCATCATCTTGCGGCTCAGGCTGTCGTAGTCCCTGCTGATGCTGACTGGGCCGAACAGCTTGGTGTAACCGTCGTTGCGGACCATCCACTGGGCGATGCCACGCCAGAGCAGGGGCAGGGAACTGAGGTTGCGCTGGTAGTCCTTGATGATGAAGCTGCGGCCCATCTCGACGGCACGCCCGAGGCTGGCGAGGAAGGGTTTTTCGAACTTGAACAGGGTGCTGGTGTACAGACCGGCGGCCCCGTACTCGCGCAGGATGAGGTCGGCCCGCCCCAGGCGGTAGGCGCCGGCGATGCGGCCCTCGGCCTCATCCCAGAGGAAGAGGTGTTCGTAGTAGCGGTCGAAGCGGTCGAGATCAATGTCCTGGCCGGTGCCCTCGCCGACGGCGCGGAAAGTCTGTTCGCGCAGCCGGCCGATCTCCTGCAGGGTCGCCGGGATCTCGTGGCTGTGGGCGGCATAAACGCCAAAGCCGCCCTGATGAACCAGGCGGGCACCGCGCTCGCGCAGGGCGGCGACCTCGCCCTGGATGCGGTTGCAGCCGGTGCTGCTGTCGGACTTTTCACCGGCTTCCATCGGAGCCTCGATCTCTCCCTCGCTCCCTGTGCGGCGGCCGGCCAGCACAAAGGTGTGGATCCGCAGGTATTTGGTGAGCGACTCGTCGTCCTCGAACTTCTTCAGTTTCGCGAAGGGGATCGGCGCGCCGACGCGCATGGGTGTGCGGCTGCCACGCTGGTTGCAGAACTCGCGCAGCAGCAGGCCGGTGCGCAGGCGCGGGTGGATCAGGCCGGCGGCGTGGAAAAGCGCGCTGTTGCGGCCCGGAAAATACACCGGCAGGACGGTGGCCTGGGTGCGGCGCACGAGCGAGCCGACATGACTGCTCCAGGCCGGGTCCTCAATGCCGCGGCCGGGGCGGTAACGCGACACCTCGCCGGCGGGGAAGATGACCAGGGTGCCTCCCGCGCGCAGGTGGCGCAGGGCCTGCTTCATGCCGGCAAGGTTTTCCTTGGCGGCCCCGGCACCGCCGAAGGGATTGACCGGAATGATGTGGGGTCGCAACTGCTCGAAGACGCCGAGCAGGGCGTTGGTCATCACCTTGACGTCGGGCCGGTGGCGCGCGGCGTAATGGGCGAGGATGACCGGATCGAGGATGCCGAAGGGGTGGTTGGCGACCACCACCAGCGGGCCGGAGCGGGGGAAGTCGAACTCGGGCGGTTCCTCGATCGCGCCGGCGGCGTCCATGGCGGTGAGTACGGACTCGAACCAGGTACGGCAGTCGCGACCCTGCGGGTGCGCCGTGTGCAGATCGACCGCGCGCCGGTAGATGCGTTCCAGGCCGCGCAGGCCGAGCGGTCCTTCGATGGCAGGGGCGAGCAGGCGATAGAGCTGGCGTTGGTACGGGCGCGGCAGATGGGTGCCGAGGTCGAGGGTCATGGTGGGGCCGTCCACAGTGGCGCCCAAGGCTGCGCAGGCAAGATGCAAAAGCGGGCGAACTCGTCACCGTGCCGGACCGGGGCGGATGCGGATGTCGCCCACAGCTTCGACTGCGGCCGGTGGAGCGGCTTCCGGAGCGCGCAGCCAGGGCAGAAGCATGGAACCGAGCAACCAGATCAGGCCGGCACCCAACCCGGCGCCGACGGCGATGAGGCGGCGCTGCCAGACGTTGTGGCGGTGGATCAGGGTGTAGAAACGCAGGCAGAGCAGGGCCCAAAGCAGGCAGAGGACGGGGATGGCAACGTCGAGCAGCATGCCGGTATTGAACCGGAAAGCGGTCGGCTTGGCGAGGCGCATCTGCGGAAAATCCGGGTGGGCGCGCCGTTGAATCGCGCAACTTGAAACTTGCAAGGGCAAACCCCCGCGCCGAAGGCTGGACCGCACGTCCTGCATGAGCACCGCCCAACTGCCACGCCCGAGCTTGACGCGGCGTTCCGAGACGCCGCCGGAGGCGCCCGCAGGCATTCGCCAGCGGCTGTCACGCAGGCTGGCCGGCTGGTTGGGGCGCGGCGACGAGGCCGCCGCCGGTGTGCTGGCGGCCCGCGACGGCAACGCCATGCTGCCGGTGCTGATTGAAGTCTTTGCCGGCTTTTCCAAGCTCGACGGCTCGGTGGCCGAGGACGAGATTGAATCCTCTCTGGGTTACCTGCGCTACGACTACAGCGGCGCGCTGTATGCCGACCTGCGGCGCCTCTACTTCGAGGCCCTGCAGCAGCCCCAGGATCTGTCCAAGCGCGCCAGCGAGCTGAGCGACGAACTCACCCTTGAGCAGAAGATCCTGCTCTGCGTGCAGCTCTACCTGCTCATCTCGCGCTCGCTCACCGACCAGCGCATGATGGTCGAGTTCTACCTGTTCATGACCAACCTGGGCATCGCAGCCCAGGCCATCGACATTGTCTACCAGCTCAACTCCGGCGACCGCCCGACGGACGAGGATTTTGCCTCGAAAACCGGCCAGCCCCTGGAGACCCTGCGCATTGGCTCGGGCGAGGGCAGCGATGTGCTGCTGCGCTCGCTGTCGGCGGGTTGCTCGGTCATGGCCTTCCGCTACCAGACCCTGGTGCTGCTGAAGAACACCGGCGAGCTGCCCGTGCTGGTGCGCAGCCGTCGCTTGGTCGCCGGCGATTTCTCGCGCCTCTATCCCGGCGAGCGCGTGGTGCTCGAG
>CANNUR010000236.1 GCA_947523045.1 uncultured Prosthecobacter sp. | reverse complement strand
GGCTGTGGTTGAGGCAGCCAAGCCGGTTGTCGACCACGAGCAGCACGGGCAGGCCGAGTTCGGCGGCGAAGTCGGCCATGGTTCGTCCTGGCGCCAAGGGCACCTCCCAGCCTCCGGCGCCTTCGACCAGCACCTGGCGGTGTTGGGCGGCCAGCGACAGAAAGCCGCGGCGGGCGGTTTCGACATCGACCTGCTTGTTCTCCAGCAGGCCGGCGGTGTAGGGGGCGGCTGGTGCCTTGAAGTGGACGGGATTGATTGCGTCGAGGCTGAGGACCTCGCCTCCGGCCTGGCGCAGGGCATGGGCGTCGAGGCGATCGCCGCAGGCAAAGGGTTTGTAGCCAACCGCGTCCTGGCCGGCGCGGCGCAGGGCCTCGATGAGCAGGCAGGTGACGTACGTTTTGCCCGCGTCGGTGTCGGTGCCGGTGATGAAGTAGTGCATGTCAGGCGCGGTCGGCGAGCAGGTTGCGGGCGTGCTCGCGGGCGGACTCGGCCTTGCCGCCGAGCATGCGCGTCAGTTCCTCGACGCGGTCCTCGCCGGCGACCTCGCGGATGTGCGAGCGGGTGCGCTCGCCCTCGATGTCCTTGGTGACGACGTAGTGGCTGGCGGCGAGCGAGGCGACCTGCGGGAAGTGGGTGATGGCGATGACCTGATGGGTGGCGCCGAGCGAGGCCATCTTGCGGCCGACCGCCTCGGCGATGTTGCCGCCGACATTGGCGTCGATCTCGTCGAACACCAGCAGCGGCACGGCATCCTGGCGGGCTAGCGCGCTTTTCACGGCGAGCAGCACGCGCGACATCTCGCCACTGCTGGCGGTGAGGCGCAGCGGCTTGAGGGGTTCGCCGGGGTTGGGCGCAAACTGGAAGTCGATCTCCTCGGTGCCGCGTGGGCCGGGTTCGGCGAGCGCGGCCAGGGCGACCTCGAAGACGCTGCGCTTGAAGCCGAGGTCGGCGAGGTGGCTGGCGATTTCGGCAGCGAGCTTGGGCGCGGCGGCGGCCCGCTTTTTGCCGATCTGGCCGGCGAGTTTGTCGACCTCCCTGCGGCGGGTGGCGACAAGCTGCTGCAGGCGTTCGATCTCCTCGCCGCGGTTCTCGATGCGGTGCAGTTTTTGTTCCGCCTCGCGCTGGAACTCGAGCACGGCTTCGACGGTCGGGCCGTACTTGCGCTTGAGGGTTTGGATCGTGTGGATGCGCTGGTCGAGGCGCTCCAGCTCGCCGGGATCGGTCTCCAGATCGTCGGCGTAGTCCTGGACGGAGCTTTCCAACTCGGCCAGTTCGATCTGAGCCGACTTGAAGCCCTCGAACAGGGCGGTGGTGGAGGGATCGATCTTTTCCAGTTCGTGGCTGGCGCGGCCGATCTCGCGCAGGGCGTCGACCACGCCGCCCTCGCCACCAAGGCGGGCGGTGATGATGGCGCAGAGTTCGGCGAGGCGGGCGCCGTTGGCGGCGACCCGGTGGCGCGCCTCGATTTCCTCCTCCTCGCCGGGCTTGAGGCCGGCGGCGGCGATTTCGCCGGCCTGATGGCGGAGCAGGTCTAGTTGCAGGCTGCCGGCTCGTTCTCTGGATTCCAGGTCTTCAAGTTCGGCGGTGGCGTCGCGCCAGGCGCGCCAGGCGCCGGCGTAGGTGTCGAGGGCCGCCTCCAGGCCGGCGTAGCGGTCGAGCATGTCGAGCTGGCGCTCGCGCGAGTGCAGCGACTGGTGATCGTGCGGGCCGTGCAGGTCGACGAGCAGTTCGCCGAGGTTTTTCAGGACCTGGATGGTCACGGGCGAGCAGTTGACGAACTGCTTGTTGGCGCCGCCGGTGCTGATGCTGCGCTTGATGAGCAGTTCGCCGTCGCTGCAGGGTTCCAGCCCGGCCTCGGCGAGCACGGCGTCGATCGCGCGTGTATCCTTCAGATGAAAACAGGCCTCAACCGTGCAGGTGTCCTCGCCATTGCGGATGAGCGAGCGGTCGGCGCGTTCGCCGAGCAGGAGTTTCAGGGCGCCGACGATGATCGATTTGCCGGCACCGGTCTCGCCGGTGACGCCGGCGAGTCCCGCCCGCAGTTCCCAGGCAACGTCTTCGACGAGGGCCAGATGACGGATTTTGAGCAGGGACAGCATGGCGGTGGGGTGGGGCGAGTATGGGGAAGGCGGGCGGCATTGCAACTGCCAGCACGGGGTTGGATGAAGGCGGGATTTTCCGGCCGGCCGCCATCCGCGCTTGCTTTCCCACCCGGCCGGCGGGAGCAGTGCGGGTCCCCGCTTCATGAAGTCCCTGCTCGAAACCCTCACCGCCGGCGCCGGTTACCTGGAGAAGAACGGCGTCGACGAGGCCCGCCTCAACATGGAGCACCTGCTGGCCCACGTGCTGGGCTGTCGCCGGCTCGACCTGTACCTGCGCCATGGCGAGGTGTTGCATGAGGACGACCTGGTGCGCTTGCGTGAGCTGACCAAGCGGCGGGCGACCGGTGAACCCCTGCAGCACCTGCTGGGCACGGTGGATTTTCTCGGCCACGAACTGGTCAGCGACCAGCGCGCCCTGATCCCGCGTCCGGAGACCGAATACCTCTGCGACCTGCTGCTCAAGGCGCACCGCGCGGCGCCGCCGGCGCGGGTGCTCGACATGGCGACCGGTTCCGGCTGCATTGGCCTGACGCTGGCGGCGGGCTGGCCGGACAGCCGGGTGACCTTGGCCGATGTTTCCGAGGAGGCGCTCGACCTCGCGCGTTTGAATGCCGGTCGGCTGGGGCTTGAGCGGGTGCGCATCGTCCGCAGCGACCTCTTTGAAAAGATCAGCGGCGAGCATGACCTGATCGTCAGCAACCTGCCCTACATCCCGCGCGGCGAGATCGCCGAACTCAGCCGCGAGGTGCGGCGCGACCCCGTGCTTGCCCTCGATGGCGGTCCCGACGGCCTGGATCTGGTCCGGCGCTTCCTCCGGGAGGCACCGGCGCACCTGGCCGCGGACGGCGAGATCGCCCTGGAGGTTGGGCACGACCAGGGCTCGGTCGTCGCCGACCTGGCCACGGCTCAGGGGTGGCGCGAGGCGCGCACCCGGCCCGACCTGGCCGGCATCGAGCGTTTTGTCTTCGCCCGCGCCCCGCTGCGGCCGGTGGAGGTTGCCCCGGAAGCGGTGGCGGACGAGCCGGTCGCCGCCTGAGGCGCGAAATTCCGCTTGCAGGCCGGGGCACGCGGCGCACTTCAACCCGGACATGGAAAAACTCATCGTCCACGGCGGCGTGCCGCTGAAGGGCCGCGTCACCATCAGCGGCTCGAAGAACTCGTCGCTGCCCATCCTCGCCGCCACCCTGCTCACCCGCGACACCTGCACGATCCGGCGGGTGCCGGACCTGAGCGACACGAATTACATGGTGCGCATTCTGGGCGAACTCGGCGCCGAGGTCGAGCGCGCCAGCGGCGTGGTTGTGGTCAAGGCCGAGAAGATCAAATCGGTCGCCCCCTACGATTTGGTGCGCAAAATGCGCGCCAGCATCTGCGTGCTCGGACCGCTCACGGGTCGCCTGAAGAAATGCACGGTCTCGCTGCCGGGTGGCTGTGTCATTGGCGATCGCCCGGTCGATCTCCACCTCAAGGGTCTGGAGGCCCTGGGCGCGCAGATTGAGGTCGAGGGGGGCGACATCCGCGTCAACGCCCGCAAGGGTTTCAAGGGCGGGCCGATGAACCTGATGGGCAAGCATGGCTCGACCGTGCTCGGCACCGACAACGTCATGATGGCCGCCGTGCTCGCCAAGGGCACCACCATCATCGAGGGCGCGGCCGCCGAGCCGGAGGTCGAGGATCTGGCCAACTTCCTCATCAAGATGGGGGCCAAGATTGAGGGGGGCGGCACGAACCGCATCGTCATCCAGGGCGTCAAGGAACTGCACGGCGCCGAGCACACGGTCATCCCCGACCGCATCGAGGCCGGCACCTTCCTCTGCGCCGGTGCGATGATCGGCGGTGGCATCACCCTGCGCCGGGTCATGCCCGAGCATCTCACCGCCGTGCTCGAGGTTCTGCGCAAGTGCGGTTTCCCGGTCGAAACCACCCGCGACAGCATCAGCATCGCGCCGAACCCGAAGGCGCGCGGCTTCGACCTGACGACGCTTTGCTACCCGGGGTTTCCCACCGACATGCAGGCGCAGTTCTGCGCGCTGGCCTCCGCGATCGACGACACCAGCACGATCACCGAGACGATTTTCCCGCAGCGCTTCATGCACGTTGCCGAAATGAAGCGCATGGGCGCCAACATCGACCTGCAGGGGGCCACCGCCCGCATCCGCGGCGGCGCACCGCTCAAGGGCGCACCGGTCATGGCCAGCGACCTGCGTGCCTCGGCCGCCCTGGTGCTCGCCGGCCTGCTTGCCAAGGGGCGCACCGAGGTCAACCGCCTCTATCACATCGACCGCGGCTACGAGCACCTCGACGACAAGCTCGCCGCGCTCGGTGCCGAACTGGAGCGGGTCAAGGAGTGAGCCGCAGTTTTCCTTGCCTCCGGCCCGCGCTTCTCTAACGCTCCCCGGCACATGGCTTCCCCCAATCCCGTTTTCCGCATCGGCGTCGCTGGCGTCGGCGCCATCGGCCGCAACCACGCCCGCCTGATGGCCGAGATCGCCGCGCGCAGTGAAGGCGCGGTCGTCTTTGCCGCCGTCTACGATGCCGATGCCGCCCGTGCGGCCGAGTTCGCCGCCCAGTACCAGACCCATGCCGCCGCCGACCTGGCCGACATCGCCGCCCGCGTCGACGCCGCCACGGTGGCCGTGCCGACCGTCTATCACCGGCGCGTCGCCGAGCCGCTCATCGGTGCCGGCGTGCACGTCATGGTCGAGAAGCCGATCTCCGAGTCCTATGCCGAGGCCCAGGCGATGATTGGCCTGGCCCAGGA
>CANNUR010000235.1 GCA_947523045.1 uncultured Prosthecobacter sp. | reverse complement strand
CATCAATGCTTTCGCGGTACTGGCGGGCGGTGTCGAACAGGCTGCGGATGACGCGGGCGCTGACGTCGCTGCCCTTGAACTTCACGTGGGCGGTTTCGACCGCGAAGGGCGAGCCGTACTTCTTGACGAGTTCCTTGCGGATCGTGCCCGAGCCGAAGCAGCTGACATACTCGGCCGGCGCGCCGGCGAGCGCGGCCACCGGGCCGACGCAGTGGGTCGCGTACCACATCGGCGGCAGGCCGGGCCAGTAGTTCGGCCAGCCGTCCATGTCCTGCTGATGGCTGGCCTGCAGGAACTGCAGGCGGCCGAGGCGGCCCTTGTCGAGCTGTTCCTTCATGAACAGGAACTCGCGGGCATAGACCACGGTTTCCATCATCATGTACTTGAGGCCGGTCTTCTTCACCAGGTCGCAGATCTTTTTGCAGTCCTCAATGCTGGTCGCCATCGGCACGGTGCAGGCGACGTGTTTGCCGGCCTTGAGTGCGGCGATCGACATCCAGCCGTGGTCGGGAATGGGCGAGTTGATGTGGACCGCATCGATCTCCGGATCCTTGAGCATCTCCGCGTAGTCGGTGTAGCGCTTGGCCACGCCAAAGGCGTCGCCAATGGCGGCCAGCTTCTTTGGATCGCGCTGGCAGATCGCATGGCAGGTCGTGTGCGGATGACGCTGCCAGATGGGGATGAATTCCGCCCCGAAACCGAGGCCGACGACGGCGATGTTGATTTTTTTGGCGGGCATGATGCGCAGGTTGTGGCCGCGTTATAGCCCGCTGCCCCTCGGGCGGGAAGGACAAATTTTGCGGGGAATCGGACGTCGCTCAGTCGTCGCCCTGCACCCGCCCGCGCTGCTTCTTCACTCCGGAGCGCTGCTTTTTGCCCTCGAGGATGCGTTGCTTCAGGCCGCGCGGCCGCGGCCGGTTCTGCCGGCGCGTTTTTTCCCGCTCGTTCTGCTCGGCCAGTCGCGCCTCCTGGCGCGCGGCCTCGACGCGGTCGCAGAGTTCCACCCGCGCCCAGTGCCGGTTGAGCACCTGCGAACGCTCGCGCTGGCAGCGCACCTCCAGGCCGGTGGGCACGTGCCGCAGCACGACGGTCGACGACGTCTTGTTGACCTTCTGTCCGCCCGGGCCGCTGCCGCGGATGAAGCTCTCCTGCAAGTCCTCCTCGCGCAGGCGCAGCTTGCGCATGCGCTGGTGCAGGGCGTCCTCGTCGGGCAGGGGCATGCTTCAGCTTACGCCGCCTCCGCCGGTCTGACAACTGCCGCGGGTTTTTGACACATCGCCGCCGTGCCGGCGTTGTCATCGGCCGATGAAACGCCTGCTCCTTCTCCTGCTGCTGCCGGTCGCCGCGCTGGCGGCGCCGCGCCCGAACGTGATCTTCCTCATGGCTGATGACATGGGCTGGGGCCAGACCGGTTACAACGGCCACCCTCGACTGAAGACGCCGAACCTCGACGCCATGGCCGCCAACGGCCTGCGCTTCGAGCGTTTCTACGCCGGCAACCCGGTCTGCTCGCCGACCCGCGCAACGGTGTTGACGGGTCGCACGAACGACCGCGCCGGTGTGCTCTCGCACGGTTACGCCCTGCGCCCGCAGGAGAAAACCATCGCCCAGGCTTTGCAAAAGGCGGGCTACGCCACCGGTCACTTCGGCAAGTGGCATCTCAATGGCTTCAAGGGCCCCGGCGCGCCGGTGCTGGCCGGGGATCCACTCAGTCCGGGGGCCTTCGGCTTCGACACCTGGGTGTCGGCGACCAATTTCATCGACATGAACCCGCGGCTGGGGCGCCAGGGCGTGCCCGAGCAATTCACCGGTGATTCCTCCGAGGTGATTGTCGCCGAGGCCCTCAAGTTCATCGAAGACCGCCACCGCGCCGGCAAGCCCTTCTTCGCGGTCGTCTGGTTTGGCAGCCCGCATTCGCCCTTCAAGGCGGCGTCAGGCGACAAGGCGCCGTTCGAGGATCTCGACGACCTCTCGGCCCATCACTACGGCGAGCTCGCCGCCATGGACCGCAGCATCGGCAGCCTGCGCGGGCGTCTGCGCGAGTTGGGCGTGGCCGACGACACCCTGGTGGTGTTCAACAGCGACAACGGTGGCCTGCGCGAGATCAAGCCTTCGAGCACGGGCGGTCTGCGCGATTTCAAGGGCAGTGTTTATGAGGGCGGCCTGCGCGTGCCCGGCATCTTTGAATGGCCGGCCGGCATTCAGCCGCGTGTCACCCGCCATCCGGCCTGCACGCTCGATCTGTTTCCGACGGTCGCCGATGTGCTCGGCCTGCCGGCCGATGTCTTTGTCCAGCCGGTCGATGGCGTCAGCCTGAAGCCGCTCTTCGCCGGCGAGACCGGCGCGCGGGCCAAGCCGATCCCGTTTCGTTTTGGCGCCAAGGCGGCGCTCATCGACGGTCGCCACAAGGTCCTCACGAACGACCTCGCCAAGGGCCGTTTTGAACTCTACGACGTCGAGGCCGATCCCGCCGAGTCGCGCGAGCTGAGCGCCGAACAGCCCGAGGTCTTCGCCCGCTTGAAGGCGGCCCTGCTGGAGACCCATGCCGGCATCGAGGCCAGCTTCGCGGGGCGCGATTATCCGGAGGGCAGGGTGGTGCCGGCCGATCCCGTGCCGACCTCGTGGTACGAGACCGAGGCCTACCAGCCCTGGTTGAAGGCGTGGAAGGACGATTGGAACTACGCCAAGTACCTGAACCGTGCCGCCGGCAAGGACGGCAAGGCGGGTGCCCAGAAAAAGAAAAAGACCGACCGCCCGTGAACCGACTCGCCTTGCTTTTCGTCCTCGGTGTCGCCGCGCTGAGCCACGCTGCGCCGCCGCCGAATCTGGTGTGGATCGTTGCCGATGACATGTCGCCCGACATCGCCGCCTATGGCACGGCGGGCGTGCACACGCCGAACCTCGATCGCCTCGCTGCCGAGGGGCGCCGCTTCACCCGCGCCTATGCCACGGCGCCCGTTTGCAGTTCCTCGCGCTCGGCCTTCATCCTTGGCGTCAACCAGATCACCACGGGGCTGCATGCCCATGATGTTGAAAACCCGCAGCCGCTCGCCGCGCCGTACCGGCCGCTGCCGACCCTGCTGCGCGAGGCGGGCTGGTTTGTCACCAATGCGCCCGCACCCGGCACGGCGCGCAGCGGTCGCGCCGTCAAAAAGGCGAAGACCCACTACAACTTCGCCCATGATCCGGCGCAGCTGTACGACGGTGACGACTGGCGCAAGCGCCGGCCGGGGCAGCCGTTCTTCGCCCAGTTCCAGATCGTCGAACCGCACCGGCCTTTTCCCCTTCCGGAGCAGTATGACACCGCGCGTCTCGCCGAGCTGCGCCTGCCGCCAAACTATCCCGAGCATCCGCTCGTGCGCCGCGACTGGTACGCCTACCTGCGCAGCGTCGAAACGGTGGACCAACGGGTCGGCGCCATCCTTGAGCAACTGCGCGCGGAGGGCGTGCTCGACCACACGATCGTCCTGTTCTTTGCCGATCACGGCCGGCCCATGCCCTGGGGCAAGCAGTGGCTGAGTGTCGAAGGCCTGCAGGTGCCGCTGCTGGCGCGCGGCCCCGGTCTCAAGGCGGGCAGCGTCGAGCAGGGGCTGGTCAGCTTGATCGATCTCGCGCCGTCGATGCTGCAGCTCGCCGGACTGCCGCTGCCCGACTGGATGGAGGGTCGCCCGCTTTTTGGCGAGAGCTTCCCGCAGCGCGCGCAGATCTTCGCCGCGCGCGACCGCTGCGGTGATGCGCCCGACCGCATCCGCGCGGTGATCACCGCCGACCGCCTCTTCGTTCGGCACTTCCAGCCGGAACTGCCCTGGATGAACTGGTCGGGCTACAAGGAGGCCAGCTACCCCGGCCTGCCGCTCTTGCGTGAACTGCATCGCGCCGGTGCCCTGGCAACGCCGCAGGCGCGGTTTCTGACGTCGGATCGCCCCGCCATCGAGCTCTTCGATCTGCAGCGCGATCCGCTCGGTTTGGACAACGTCGCCGCGGCCGAACCGGCGCGTGCGGCCGAACTAGCCGCCGAGCTGGAGCGCTGGATCACCGTCACCGGCGATCGCGGGGCGCTGCCGGATCCGGCCAGCGAGCCGTCGCTGACGGAGATCCAATCGGCCAAGCGACAGGATTACCAGCGCACCTGGACGAAACGCGGTCTCGGTCCCGAGCCCAGCGATGCCGAACGCGTGCGCTGGTGGCTTGATCAGTACGGCCTGTCGCCACAGACCCTGCCGCCGCGCTGATGGGCGGTTGACCGGGGCGCGTGCCGTTCCACTGGTGTGCCGTGTCGATGGAGCGTCCCTGTTTGTCCCGACCCTGGCTCTGGCCGCACCTGCTCAGCCTGGAGGCGCCGGCGGTCGCGGTGGGCTGGACCTGGGCACTGGCCCAGTTGCACGGCCTGCAACTGACGCCGGCCGTGCTGCCGGGACTTGGCTTGGTGGTCTGGGTCATCTACCTGCTCGACCGCCTGTTCGATACCTGGGGCGTGCCCGAGGCCCTGCTCGACCTCCGGCACCGGTTTTACCGTCGGTATCGCGTGCCTCTGCTGCTGCTCGGCGTGCTGCCGGGGGCGGTTGCCTCCGCTTGGCTGGCGCTCTGGCATCTGCCGGCCGGCCTGCTGCTGGAGGCCGCAACCCTGACACCGCTGATGGCGGCCTATCTGGTCGTCTATGCCAGTGCCGGCCTGCGCGAACGCCGCCTTGCCTTTCAAGCCGGCCTCTTCGCGCTGCTACTGGCCGTGCACGCCCTGCCCTTTGATCGCGGCTTCCAAATCGTCGCCACAGTGGTCGCCTTCGCCCTGTTCTTCCTCGTCTCGAAAACCGCCGTGCTCGACCGCCTGCGCCGCCTCATGCGCAAGGAGGCGGCGGCCGGCCTGCTCTTTGCCCTCGGCTGCACCGCCCATGCCCGCTTCCAGCAGCCGGCCGGCCTATTGCCCTGGCTGGAAATGCTGCTGCTGGC
>CANNUR010000234.1 GCA_947523045.1 uncultured Prosthecobacter sp. | reverse complement strand
ACCGCTGCGTGCGCGACGTCATGACCCCGCGCAACCAGGTCATCTGCCTCGACGCCGGCGACGACTTCACCGCCAGCCTGGCCACGGCCATTGAGCACAAGCACACCCGCTACCCGCTCGTCGAAGGCCACCTCGACCACAGCCTCGGCCTCATCCACATCAAGGACCTGCTCGGCCTGGTCGGCCGCCCGCAACCAGACCTGCGCTCGATCAAGCGCGACCTGCCCATGGTGCCGGAGATGATGCCGATCGACAAGCTGCTGCGGTTCTTCCTCGACAAGCACGTGCACCTCGCCCTCGCCGTCGACGAGTACGGCGGCACCGTCGGCATCGTCACCCTCGACAACGTCCTCGAGGAGATCGTCGGCGACATCCAGGACGAGTTCGACCAGGAGACCAGCGAGTTCCGCCGGCTCAACGACGACGAGTTCGTCGTCGAGGGCATGCTCAACCTGTATGAGCTGGCCGAGCAGGCAGGACTGCACATCGAGAGCGACGAGGTCACGACCATCGGCGGCTACGTCACGCACCTGCTCGGCCGCCTGCCCAAGACCGGTGAAAAGGTCGACATCGAGGGCTACGAAGTCACCACCACGCGCGCCGATTCACGCCGCGTGCTGCAGTTGCACTTCCGTCGCCGCGGCGCCGATGAAGCGGCTTCTGCACCTGAAGCCGACTGAGCCGGACCGTTTTCACCCCGCGGCGCACGTAGTTCTTGCAGGAGGGACGGCCGTCGCTAAACCGAGCCCATGCATTCCCATCTGCCGCGCCTCGGCCTGCTCGTCATCGTCTCCGGCCCCTCCGGCACCGGCAAAACGACGCTATGCCGGCAGGTCTGCGACGGTGGCCGGGCGGTGTTTTCCGTGTCCTGCACGACCCGGCCGCCGCGCTCCGGCGAGGTGGACGGTCGCGACTACTTCTTTCTGGAGGAGGCCGACTTCCTGGCTCGGGTTGAGCGCGGCGAACTGTTCGAGCACGCGCGCGTGCACGGCCGCTGGTATGGCACGCTCAAAAGTTATGTCTACGACAACCTGCGGCGGGGCATCGACGTCTTCATGGACATCGACGTTCAGGGGGCCGCGCAGGTGCGGGCCTGCCAGGACGAACTGGTGCGCCGCTGCCTGACCGACATCTTTGTCATGCCCCCCTCCCTGGAGGAACTGCGCGCGCGGCTGAGCGGCCGGGGCACCGAGGACGCCGCGGCGCTCGACCTGCGGCTGCAGAACGCCGGGGCCGAGCTGGAGCACTGGCGCGAGTACCGCTACAACCTCGTCAGCGCCAGCCGCGAGGAGGACAGTCGGCGCTTCCGCGCCATCCTTGAGGCCGAGCGCCTGCGCTCCAGCCTGGTGCAGGCCTAAAAAACGCCGTCTCCGCGAACGGAGACGGCGGCTTCGGGCCACGGCTCGGAACCTCACTCAAAGACGCGGTTCACGTGCCGGCCATTGCCGAGGGAGAGCGCGACCAGCGCCTGACCGGCATCGTTGACCGCCGCACGGGCGCTGCTGCCGCCACCGGCAACGGTGTCATAGATGCCCAGGCCCAGCACCTTGGTGGACTCACCGTCGAAGGTGATGTCATCGCCCACACGAACGAGCTTCTCGAGGACACCCTCCTTCAGGCGGTAGACAATGCCATTGCCGCCGACGCCCGTCAGGGTCGCCTGGAACAGCACCACCCCGGAGGGACTCACGGACAGGCGTGTGAGGGTGCCATACAGACGGTCGGTGTGCGGAGCGGCATCGCCCTCACGTGCAATCACCTCGATGCCGCCGTCGAGCGTCCAGCGGCACAGCACGCCGTCGCTGCTAAGCGGAGCGCCAGCCAGCCAGGCGGTAAAGACCACCGAACCGTCATTGGCGGCATAATACTGACCGAAACGCGAGACAGTCAAACCAGCTGTGATTTCTGTCACCCCCATCTGAGCCACCAGGCGCAGCATGCCTGCATCTTCATGAAGCAAGGCCTGATTGATGGTGCGCTTCAGGGGCTGATCCAGCGTGACATGGACCGCATGCTTACTATTGAGACTGCGCGACAAGCCATTGAAGATTTGAATCTTGAAGCCTTCGGTATCAGGAACCGGCGCCCCCTTGCGCAGCACCTGCTTGAGACTGTGGCTGCTAGAGACACAGAACACAGCCTCGTTGGTCGCCAGCAGGGTGCGCTGCTTGGCGTTGGCCGGGTTGTTTTGGAGTCGGCCCACAAAGGCAACCTCGCCGCCACCGGTGCCAAACTGACGTCCAATCTCGCCCAGCCAGGCCGGATCGCCCGTGATGGAGCTGACATCCTCGCCCTCACAGGCCAGGACAACGGGATTTTCGATCTCGGAGTGCTCCGAATCAACACGGGTGTCGCGCGTGGCATGTGCCCCCGCCAGCTTGGAGACGTAGCTGAAATTGGCTGCTCCGTAAGGCAGCAAGTTTGCCACATTCGTCAACAGGGTGCCGCCCGCCGGCAGCAAGCCACCCTTGCGCTTGATCAGTTCGAGCTCAACGCCATCGGTGGAAAGCAGACTTGCCGTGCCATTGATCGCACCCACTGTTGGCGTTGCACGCACGTTGTTGACGGCAAAGATGTTGCCCTGCCCTGAGATGGCCAAATGCAGCAGACCGTTGGCCAGATACCCGCCGCCAGGAAGCGGCGAGCCTTCACGGGCCACCACCTTCAGCGCACCACTGCGGTTCGAAAGCAGCACCTCATCGTTGGACGCCGTCACCCCTGAAATCCCCACTTTGGCAAAAGCCTGCAAGGCATAGCTGCCGTCGGCATTGATGACACCCGGCATCGGACGATAGAGCACGCCGCCACCGGCCATGCCATCTTCCTCATTCAGTCGCGTACCCGTCTGGACTTCGTCGCCTGGCACCGTGTAGGTGATCAGCAGTCGTCCGGCAGCACCGTTGCCGACCGCAGAACCTTCACGCCCCATGCCGCCGCCACCAGCACCCGGGCTCGAACCGTTCTGACCGGAACCTTTCTTGTTGCCGCCCTTGCCGCCTCCCTGCGCGCCACCATTGCCACCCGTGTTTCCGGAGCCATTGGCCCCGGATGTGCCAGCAGCGTTGACCCGCGCAGCGCCACCGCCACCCCCACCGGCATTGGTGGACCCATCGCCGCCCTTGCCACCGGCAAAAACGGCATCGTCATCGCCAACGCCCAGCGAACCACCGTTGCCGCCCAAATCAGCGCTGCCACCGGCACCGCCCTTGGCGAGCACCGTCACACCACCATCCCCCACAAAACTGGAATCCCCACCCGCGGCACCGTTGGGCAAGCCACCGGCCCCGCCTGCGCCGACAGTGAACGAGTAGCTGCGTCCAGGGGTCACCGGCACGACCAAACGCTTGGAATAGCCCCCACCCCCACCGCCACCACCCGCAGCCCCACCGCTCGAAGGCGCCGAGCTGTCATAGCCACCGCCACCGCCACCGCCCCACGCTTCAATGGTCACACGCGTCACCCCAGATGGAACCAGAAAACTGCCATTGGAATGATAGACCTGCGTTTCGGCTTGGGCGGAAACCGCGAACGCTGCAATCAACAGGGCTTGGCAGGCAGCCGTCGACGCATGGCGCAGGCGAGAGGCAAACGAGAAGGGGCGTGGGGTCTTTTTCATGGGCGTCGGGGGAAGCAATTATTTTGCTATCGCTATCAAATAACCTAGACAGCGCCCAGCGACTTATGTTTAAAACCAGACCAATTCAACGAATAATCCCCTATAATCAGGCAAAACGGCATTGTTTTTTCTATATAGAATATATTGGAAAGCATTTATTGTGGGTTTTCCAGTTTTTGATAATTTCCAGACCTTCGGATCGAGCGCCGTCCGCCGCCGTTATTTGCAGGCTGCGCGCCCTCTTCCCTGCAGCCAAGGCTTGTGTCCGGCCGCCGCCATCTGCTACATTTGCCCTTCATGAACCCGCACATCTGCCGAACCCTCAGCACGCTCTGCTTTCAAGCCGGCATGCTCTCCATCCTGCTGTCTGTCTGGATCTGGTGGTTCCTCAATGGCGAGGACCCCGAGCAGCAGGCCCATGCTGAGCGCTTTGGCATCTTCGTCGGGCTCTGGGCTCCCACCCTGTTGATTCTATCGAACCGTTTCGACCGCTACGCCGACAAGGCACGACCCGTCCCCGGGCTGCAGGACGAATCGCCGCCCGAGGCTTGACCCCCACCTCACGGCCTCAACGTTTTGCGCGTTGAAATTGCCAGGCCTTGCGCCACCCTCGACGCACCATGCTCCGTCTCCTTTCCCCCTGCCTGCTCGTTGCCCTTTCCCTCGCCGCCCAAACGCCGCCGGCAAACCACGGTCACGGCACGGCCATTCCAGGCATCAAGCACGAGTTGTTTGCCGGCCTGACTGAAGCGGATCTGCTGCGCCCCGGCAAGGAAGCCAAGAGCGTGCAGGTCACCCTGGTCGCCACCTTCAACGCCGCCAACTACGGCATGAACTTCAACGGCTGGTCGCACGGCAAGGCCGTACTCACCGTGCCCACCGGCTGGAAGGTTCATGTCACCTTCATCAATCCGAGCCCAATTCCGCACAGCGCCATCGTCATCGAACGCGCCGACACCAAGAAACTGCAGGTGGCGGAACCCTGGTTCGAAGGTGGCGCCACCCCCAAACACCTGACCGGCCAAACCTTCGCCAAGGCCGAGTTCAGCTTCACCGCCGATGAAGCCGGTGAATACGCCCTCGCCTGCGGCTTCCCCGCCCATGCGGTGGCCGGCCACTGGGTCGCCCTCAACGTCAGCGACGATGCCGCAACCCCGATCCTGCAACTGGGCGATGGCAAACCGGTCGACGTGAAGTGATTCCAGGCACGGAAAATATTCTGCCTCGAAACAAAGTCAGTTGCACAAGCCCCGCAGTTGTTCCAGTGTGCGTTTCCCCCGCCGGGCGATTCACCTCGCCCCGCCAAAAGGTCGGGCCGTAGTTCAGCCTGGTAGAACGCTTGCAT
>CANNUR010000233.1 GCA_947523045.1 uncultured Prosthecobacter sp. | reverse complement strand
GCCTGGCGTTGCTGCGCCTGCCAGGCCGACTGCATGCCGGCAAAGACCCGCTCCGCCAGCACGGGACGATTGGCCGGATCGCCATCGTTGTACTTGCCGGCGGTGATGTTGCCCCCGGCGCCGTTGAAATGCACGCAGTGCACGCCGGGCAGGGCCTGATCGAGCAGGGCACGCGCGCCGCCGATGAAGTCCCAGTTCACCCCGCCCTTGCCATAATAACTCATCGGGTGCGTGGCATAATAGGTCAGCGCCGCCAGCGGTCGCTCGCCCTGCCAGAAGCTGACCAAGCGCAGCAGCGGATCGATCACGCCCTCGGGCGCGCTTGCCGCCTGCGGATGCTTGGAGGCACTCATGCGGGTGAAGGCCACCTTGCCATCGGGTCCCAGCACCCGGCGGTTGGAGGCGACCTTCTCCACCTTGCCGGTGCCGAAGCCGACCTGATCGACCGCCTGCGCCTGGGCCAGGCTGGCGCGTGCAGCCTGCGCGATGGCCTGGAACACCCGCTGATCGAGTTCGGCATTGGAAAAGCGACCGCCAAGACCGTGCGCGGCCAGCAGTCGCTCGGTGTCGAGATCGCTGCCGGGCGCGTCGTGCTGATGCACGGTGTGCACCGCCACGCGCTCGGGCGTCGTGCCCACCGACTGCGCGATCATTGCGCGGATCACCTGATGACTGGCGTTCGCCAGCGCCACCCAGTCGAGCGCGCAGAGCACGATCGGTTCGCCGGCACCGAGCAGGACCACCCCGCGGGCGAGCAGCGGCGTGAGGATCTGCCGGGCCGGGGTGACATTGCCATGGCAGAGCGGCGATTCGAGCGGCGGCGTCACCTCCGTCTCAAAGGTGGCCAGGCGCAGACCGCCCTCGGCGGCGCGCAGGCCGAGCGCGGGGGTGGCGAGCAGACTTTGCAGGAAGGGGCGACGCAGCATGCAGGTGCTACGCCCCGCCGCGACTGGTTCTTCCTCAGCGCGATGGCGGCGACCAGCGGATGCGGGCGACAAAGGTCGCGCCCTTGGCCCCGCGCACGGCCGAGTCCTTCATGAACATGCCCTCCGACACCGTCACCCAGGCCTCGTTCTCGCTGATCCGGCAGGCCCCAAAGTTGCCGAGCTCGGCCCCGCGCTCGGGCACCACCACGCGCTCGCTGGATCGCACCACCTGCAGCTTGTCAGGATCGACCCGCGCCAGGAAGAGCGGCGCGCGATGGCGGACGATGTGATCATTGTTGGCCCCGCGCCGGGTGTACACCAGGTAGAGCGAGTCGCCCCGCGCCAGCCAGTGCTGCTGGGTGTTGTAGCTGCCCAGCTCAATGCCGTCGTCAAAGGTCCACGGCTTGGGCTCGGCATAGTGCAGGCCGTCGTCGCCGACGCTGACATACCCGCGCTCATCGTTGCGCAGGGTCAGGTAGTAGCGCCCCTGAAAGGCGATCAATGAAGGCTCATAAAGACCGCGCTTCAGGTCCAGGCGGAGGACATCGCCATGGCGGATATAGGTCAGCGTTTCGCCATCGAACCGGCATTCCGCCACCGTCGTCGAGAACGGCTGTTTCGTGCCTGGCCCGACGTAGAGTGGCACCAGCAGGTGACCGTCCGGCTTCACCAGCCACTGCGCGCAGGCGTTGCGGGCGAAGTTGAAGAGTTCGCCCTCCGGCAGCTCCAGGCGACGCCAGGGCGACCACTTGCCGGTCTGGGGATCAAAGACCGCGTAGACCGTCTGATGGGCGCGCGGCACGTCCTCGAGCTGCTTGCCCTTCGGGTTGTAGCGCACCTGCGCGCCGAGGGCGATCAGGCGACCACTCGGCGCATGCCAACCCGGCGTCACATCGGCGACACTGACCGTCACCCCATCCGGTTGCACCCGCCAATCCAGCTCCGGCGGCAGCACCGGCCCCGTCCACGGACCGTCGACACCCTTCCGCGTCATCACATGCAGGCCCGAGTAGTAATCGGAAACCTTCAGGTGCTTCTGGATCGTCATCACCACCCCGCCCGGCACCGCCGCCGCCCGCGGGTGGAACCAGAGGAACCTGCCGTCGTCATGCTCCATCACCGTCTCCACCTCCACCGTGAACGCCTCCGGCTCCCCCGCATGGGTGGAAAAGGCACAGGTCAGGAAAGCGGCACTCAGCAGGGACAAACGCATCGGAGGAGTACGCCAGTCGGTGAAAAAACCATCAGGCCCCAGCACATCGGGCAGCGAAGAGCGAAAACCCGATCCCCACGCGCTCCACACCGCCCCAACCAATTGGCTGCGGGCCATGACACCAAGGGATGAAAAACACCTGTCTTCTTGGCACCTTGGATTTTCATCGGAAGAGAAAGTACCACGACGCACCGAGGGCCCCAAGGAATCCCAGCAACGAAATCGTCGTTCCGACACGGAAAACAAGGTCGTGAGGAACAAGCCCCCAGAACCACCTGAAGTGGCTGAACGAAGCAAGGAATGTGTAGCCAACACTCATTGCGCGCGCCGCATCTCCGGTGACCCTCATTCCCGATCCACCACGACCGAGCCAATACGCTTCGCCGGACAGCCAGATCTGAATCGCATAGCTTATCAACCCGAGGGGAAGTGCGATACCGAGAACAACCCTTTTTACGCGACCTCCATTCGGCGGAGACGCCAAGTCCTCGGCATCCGTGACCGTGCGCTGATAGGCATTGTCGAGCCAGCCCATGTGTGTGGCGAACGTGAAGAAGGGTTTACGCGCTGGAGGCGGGAAAAGGTCTATGGCGGGGTGAGACGACCTCCAGTGCGAATCCACTCCTGTTGAACGGAGCCGCATCACGCCTAGCGGGTGGCCTATTCAGAGCTTCCATCCACCGCGGGGGGTGTGTCAAGACCGCCATTCCCGGCGACAGCATTGGATTCAACATGCCAAAGACAATGACCGGAGTTATCCCAGCTTGGCGACTCGGCGTGAACTCCTCCGCCGGATACGATAAACGGTCGATGGCCTGCCCTCCAGCGCCCCAAACTCCCTCCAGTCTCAATAAGATCCTGTGATTCTCAAATATGAGCTCCGATTTACCAAATCGGATCTCACTGTGCCCACACAATGAGATCATTGTCACCCCACAATGAGATCACTGTGACCACGGACCGAGATCGCTGTGACCTCACAGTGATATCACTTTTTCGGCTTTTTCAGCCGAACCAGGGCGGCGGGCGAGGCCGATCCGGGGGCTGACGCTCCGTAGGCGCGTTGGCCACAACGCGGGATGGGGAAGCGCTGTGCCATTGCCCCCAAACCCCGCCGTCTGGCGACGTCGCCTACACGGACCGTAGGCACGTTGGCCACAATGCGGGATGGGGAGGCGCTGTGCCATTGCCCCCAAACCCCGCCGTCTGGCGACGTCGCCTACACGGACCGTAGGCGCATTGGCCACAATGCGGGATGGGGAGGCGCTGTGCCATTGCCCCAACCCCTGCCGTCTGGCGACGGCGCCTACACGGGACCCAGCGGGGTCACTGCCCCCGGCTACAGCCAATCCAACACGGCGCCGACGCAGCAGCGCCACCGATCCCCCTCCCCTCTGGCCTCTGCGGTTTCCTCCTCTGCGGTGTTCCCTTCTCAGGCAGCGGGCAAGAGTGACCATGCTCCCTTCATCCGGATGCGCCTTCCGCGCTTTCCGTGTCTTCCGTAGGCCCACATCCGCCCTCCATGATCCCTTCGGACTTCCCATACGCCCGGACTTCGACGACGCGGGCATGGTCGAGGCCGTTGGTGGCGGTGACGGTCAGGCGCAGGGCGCGGGTGGTGATGGGGGTGGCCAGGCGGTGGACGCGGCGGCGCTGGTGGTTGGCTTCGACGCGGACGAGTTCCTGCCAGCCGTCGGCGGTGGCTGCTGCCAGGGTGTAGTCGCGCACGGTCTCGGGCTGGGGGCGACCCCAGAGCATCTTTTGGGTGTAGCCATCGGCCATCGAGAGGGTGAGCAGGCGGTGCAGGCCGGTGTCGAAGACGAGCTGGATTTCACCGAGCTCGACCGCTTCCGGCCAGCGCAGTTCGAGCCAGGCGGGCAGGCCGGGCTGGCTCATCCAGCGGTGCAGGCCGGGCTGGCGACGTTCGGCGGGCAGGCGGGCGATGCAGCGGGTGCGACCGCTGCGCACCTGCTCCGGCCCGGCGCCGGGCTGGGCGCTGGAGGCGAGGATGTCGCTGGCGCGCGGCACGAGGTCGTCGGCATCGGCATGAGTGACATCGAGCAGGTGGGCATCGTCGCGCAGCAGGCGCTGCTGGATGGCCTGCACGAGGTCGGGCTGGCTGGCGATGTCGGCCGGGGCGACACCGGCGCGCAGGGCGAGGGCGGCAGCGGTGCCGACCCCCTGCCCGACCGCGGCGCAGGTGGCCATGACGCGGGTGGAGGCGAAGGCGATGTGGGTGGCGGAGAGGTTGCGACCGGCGAAGAAGAGGTTGCGCGGACCGATCGAGACGCAGGCGCGCAGGGGGATGTCGTAGACGTAGGGCAGCTCGTGCTGGGTGCAGGGCGACAGGTCGGGCGCATCGACGCCTTCGGGCGGATGGGTGTCGATCGGCCAGCCGCCGAACGCGATGGCATCGGCGAAGGGACGCGACTCCAGCAGATCCTGTTCGCTGAGGAGGTGCTGGCCGAGGAAACGGCGGCTCTCACGTTTGCCGGGCAGAAAGCCGATCCATTCGAGCGCCCAGTGGGTGGCATCGACCCCGGAACGGTTTTTGACGAAGTCCCAGACGCCGAGGGTGATGGCGAGCAGCTCGTCGCGGATGCGCTCGTTGTCGCGGATGGTGTCGAGGCAGCCGCCCCATTCGATCCACCAGTAGCCGTACTCGAGGCCGAGATCGAAGCCGCTCTGGGCGTAGGGTCGCAGGCGGAAATCACCGGCTTCAAAACGCCGCACCCAGGGCGGCGCGGTGAAGGGCATGGGCCGGTCGTGGCGACGCGCCTGAAACAGGATGGAGGATCCGAGCGTGCGCGCGTCGGCGACCTCCTGG
>CANNUR010000232.1 GCA_947523045.1 uncultured Prosthecobacter sp. | reverse complement strand
CGGTGGTCAGCGGGTCCAGCAGGGAGGTTTGCCTGCCGAGCATCAACACGGAGGAGAAGGGGCAGCCGGCCCTGCGGGCGCTGGCGGCCAGGCTGGCTTCCCAAAAACTCAAGGCCATGGTGTCGTGGGATGAAGTGGGAGGAACATCGGCGAGGGGCGTGACGGTCAATCCATGAAACGCCGGAACCAGAGTTCCAGCAAGATGAAGTTCCAGATCATGCGGGCGCCCTCGCCCGTGCGCTCGTAGCGTTCGAGCCTGGAGGCGACCTCGTCGGCATCGAACAGACCGCGGCGGCGCACGGTTTCGCGGCCGATCAGGCCGCGCGCGTAGGTGGCGAAGCTGCCCTGGAACCAGCCGGCCAGCGGTACCAGGAAACCGTGCTGGCGGCGCTGGGCGATCTCCGCCGGCAGCAGGCGCTCGGCCAGGCCGCGCAGCACCGCCTTGGTGCGACCGCCGGCGAGCAGCAACTCCGGGGCAATGCCGGCGCAGACTTCCGCGAGGCGGTGGTCCAGGTAGGGGACACGAGCTTCCAGGCCATGGGCCATGGTCATGCGATCGACCTTCATGAGCAGGTCCTCGCGCATGAAAACGGCGCGGCTGAAGTGCAGCAGGCGCTGCACCGGGTCCTGGCTGTCACAGCTGTCGAGTTCCGCCTGCAGGCGGGACAGCAAGGGCGGGCGATGGTGGGCCAGGTCGGGGGCAAGTCGGGTCAGCGGTGAGTCGGGTGTGCCAGGGTCGGTTTGGCCAAGGGACAGAAGGCGGTTCAGCTCGCTGTTCGCCTGCCAGAGCGGCCTGTAGTGTTCCAAGCGCGCGCTTGCTGCCGGCAGCCGGCGCAGCAGCGGCCAGAGCAGCCGGGCGCCCTGCATGACCGTTGCCCGCTGGTGAAAGAGATGATAGCGCAGGAACATGGCGTAACCGGCATTGGTTTCATCCGAGCCCTCGCCAGTGAGCACGACGCGGACTTGCCGCGCGGCCTCGCGGGAGAGCAGGTAGGTCGGCAGGCAGGCGGGATCGCCCAGCGGTTCGTCGAGATGCCAGACAAGGTCCTCGAGCACCTCAGGCGGCGGCGGACGGATGGCGATGCAGCGGTGCTCGGCCCCGAGGTGGGCGGCGACACGTGCGGCGTGTGCGGTTTCGTCGCCTGCCCCCTCAAAGCCTGCTGTGAAGCAGACGAGGGGGCGGTCGAGCCTTGGCTGCACGAGCGCAGCCAGCACGCTCGAGTCGAGGCCGCCGCTCAGGAACAGGCCGACGGGCACATCGGCGAGAAGGTGCGAGTCCACGGCGTCTCCGAGTGCCTGCTCGTAGCTGGCTGCCGCCACCGTCGCGTCGTGGATCAGGGAGGGGGGATGGCGCAGGCGCCAAAACTCGCGCAGCCGGATGCCGCCGGCATCGGCTTCAAGCACGGTCGCCGCCGGCAGTTTGTGAATGCCGTCGAACAGGGTGTCCGGCTGCACGGTGTGGCGCAGGAGCAGGAATTGGAAGATCCCTGCTTCGTGGGGGGCTGCGGCAACGTCCGGGTGAGCCAGCAGGGCCTTGATCTCGGAACCGTAGATCAGGCGGCCGCTGCGTTCGGTCCAGTACACCGGTTTGATGCCGAGGCGGTCGCGGGCCAGGACCAGGCGGTTTTGGCGAACATCGTAGAGGGCGATGCCAAACATGCCGCGCAGATGGTCGACGAAACCGCTGCCATGCTCCTCGTAAAGATGGGCGATCACCTCCGTGTCCGAGCGGGTGCGGAAGCGGTGGCCTCGAGCCTCCAGCTCACGGCGCAGCTCTGGGTGGTTGTAAATCTCGCCGTTGAGGGTGACCCAGACCGTTTCATCCTCATTCGGGATGGGCTGGTGGCCGCCTTCCAGATCAATGATGCTGAGGCGGCGGAAGCCGAGGCCGCAGGGGCCGCTGATGAACTGTCCGTCATCGTTCGGGCCGCGGTGGGCGATGGCTTGCTGCATGGAGGCCACTCGCGCCGCATCGGCGGCACGGTCCGGATCCAGGAAAAACTCGCCGCAGATGCCGCACATGGAGATCAAGGATCAGGGTTTGACTGCGATGCGGGCGGTGGCATCAATGCGCACCAGCATGGGGCGGGAGCCGTGTTCGTCGAAGTACTCGTCGACCGCCCGACGCGATCCCTGCCAGTAGCCGTAGTCATCCACGATCAGGATGCCGCCGGAGGCCAGCCTGGGATAGAGATGGATGAGTTCGTGTCTGGTCGATTCATACCAATCGGTGTCGAGGCGCAGCAGGGCGATGCGATCCGGGAGGGTGTTCGGCAGCGTGTCTTCCACCCTGCCTTTGACATAATGAAGCCGATCTTCGGGATAGCGGGTCGATTTCACGTTGGCTTGGACCTCCTCCAGTGGGGAATAACACCAGACCGATCTGGGGTCCTGAATGTCCTGATGCTGCAATTGTTCCGCGGCGCTCGCACCGTCGTAGCTGACATCGTTGGGGGTGGGTTCACTCATGCCCTCATAGGTGTCATAAAGCCAGAGATCGCGGCCTGTGTCGCCGCTGGCTTGCAGGGCCAGGGCGGCGGCCATCGCGGACCCTCCCTTCCAGACGCCGCATTCGACGAAGTCCCCGCGGATGCCTTGGGTGACGATATGGCGGACGGCTTCAACGAGGACGGCCACCCGCTCGGGGCTGGTCTTGGTGAAGGGACGGACTTGCGACAGAATGGTTTTTTCAAGCTGTGAAAAATCGTAGGGAGCTTCGAATGTCGCGGCCTCGTGACGACTCGTCAAGGCAAGTGACAGGGGATGCAGGACTCGGTTGATGACCTGGAGCAAAGTGACTTTCATGAGCGCTGAGATGAATGACAGGTGTGATACAAATCCGCCCAGGCATCAAGGACGCGGGGCAGCGGGTGAGTGCTTTCAATCCAGCGCCGAGCTTCTAGGGCTAGGTTCTGCCGGGCTTCCCGTCGCTGCGGATCGAGCCAAGTTGTCAGGGACTCGGCCCATTCCCTTGGCGTGTGGCCTAGAGAAAGGTGGTGGCGGCCGTTCCAACCCAATTCTTCACCGTCATGAGGCATGCCATCGAAGTGCGCGACCAGGCACGGCAGCCCGCAGGCCATGGCTTCCAGCACGGCATTCGGCAGGCCCTCGCGCCGGGAGGGGAAGGCGAAAAGGTCGGCCAGGCGATAAAAGGGTGCGGGATCGTCACGCTCGCCGAGGAAGCGGACGCTCTCCGGCCGCTCGAGGCGTGAGCGAAGTTCATCGAGCCGCTCAAGGTAGGAGGCCAGTTTTTCTTGGTAGCCAGGGCGCTGGTGGGAGATGCGGCCGGCCTCGCTGCCGACCACGGCGAGCACGGCCCGAGGATGTCGGCGCGTGACATCGTTCCAGGCTTCGAGAAGAATGTCCACCCCCTTGCGCTCCATGACGCCGCCGACGAAGAGAACGATCTGATCCTCCTTGCCAAAGCCGTGCTCGGCGCGCAGTTGCCGGCGTTCTGCCTCGTCCCTGACTGGCCGAAAGCGTTCCAGATTCACGCCATTGGGGATGTGGCGAACCGCGTTGGCTCGAATGAGGCCGTACTTGCGGTAGAGCCGGTGCTGCTCGCGACTCAAAAAGACCAGTCGGTCAAAGGGAGCCAGCAGCAGGCTCATGTGCAGCCACTGCCGGAAGCGTTTCAGGCCTGGGGGGCGGACCGGCACTTCTGGTGCCAGCGAAAAGTTGTGCACGGCGGGAATGCCAGCGAGCTTGGCCTGCAGCAGGGTCGGCACCATGCGATGGGAGAGCATGGCGGGCTGGAGCACGGCACGCTTACCCTGCTGCCGAAGGGTCTGGGCTCGGGCCAGGGCCTGTTGCAGCAGCCAGGGGCGTTGCTCGGGGGCGGGCGCGGCATTGGGCGGGGTGAAGCGGTGGATACGGATGCCGTTGACCGTTTCGGTAAGGGGCAGTTCCGGGCGGTGCTGCAGAGTGATGACTTCCGGCTGGATACCGCGTTCGACCAGGCCCGGGCCGTAGCGAAAGAAGCGCATCAGACCACCCGGCAGATCGGGATAAAACAGCTCGGTGCTGAGCAGTACGTGGACGGGTGCAGAGGCCAAAAGATGGGGAAGCAGAATTGTACTAAGCGCTAGTGTTGGACTTCTGCAAGGAAACAGCACTGTGGCTTTCGTGTGACGGCTAGGGCTGTGCCGTGGTGGCTGGCATCAATCAAGGTTGGCGAGGCGTGTGCGCAGCTGCTGCCAGCATCGGGTCCTTTCGTTTTGGGTGAGCACACAGCAGAAGGTGCCAAGGCCAAACCAGAGGCTCAGGCCTGCGCCCAGCCCGAGGAGCAGCAGGTAATCAGGGCGGACCCAGTGTGAGGAGAGAAAGAGAGTGGGCGACATCCAAACCCCGAGGACAAGACAGGGGCGAAGCAGATGCATGGCGTATTGCCGGCATCGCATGTCAAGCACTCGACAGGCAATCCACGGCAGCACAAGACCGTAGTAGAGCGCCATGTCGAGGAGTGTTGCCCAGAGGACACCATCGAAGCCCATGTGGCGGGCCAAGAGCGCGGCGATTGCGACGTTGAACAAGCCAAAGGCAAAGGTCAGCCAAGTGATCAGCTGGTGACGATTCAGGCTGAAGAGGAGAATCGTTGTTGGGAACTGGGCCAGCCAGAGGGTGTAAGGGAAAAGTAGCCAGCGTAAGACTCGTCCGGACTCGGCAAACTCCGCTCCCAACCAGATCTTCAAGAAGGCAGGTCCGAGGGCCCACAGGCCACAGGCACCGAAGATGGCCAGCCCTGCGCTGAAGCGGAGGCTGAGAAGGAACTTTTCCCGAACACCCTCCAGCCCGTTTCGTCCTTCAAGCTGGCTGAAGCTGGCCAGCAGGGTGCCTCCGAGCAGGGCGTTCACCACGTCGAAAAACAACGTCACCAGTCGCTGTCCCATGTTGTAGAGCGGCACCGTGGCGACACCGACAAAAGTGGACAGGACGAAGGGGGCAATGCCGTTGCGCAGGTATTGAC
>CANNUR010000231.1 GCA_947523045.1 uncultured Prosthecobacter sp. | reverse complement strand
GTCTGGTTGAGCGCAGCCGGTCTTTCCATGGGCCTGTTCATGATTGCCGGGCTGCTGTTGCTGGTCGTCATCAAGGGCCTGGCAGTGTTCTGGCCGCGCGATGTCTGGTTGCTCAGCGTGCGTGCCGACGACGGTGGCAGGGAGTGCTTTGCCGGCAGCCTTGTGCGTGAGGCGGAGCGACGCGGGCCGGATCGCAGTGGGGGGCTCGAGCACCAGTATTTCACCGGCAACAAGGAAGTTTACCGGCTTGCCTTCCGCCGCGTCGAAGCCGCCCGAATCCTCGAACGCGAGCCGGCCCGCGGCTATTGGGTGGCGCGCCGTGCCGAGCACGGCGATGCCATCTTCCGGCCGGAGGCCCTGTTGTTGGGCGATGGCCGGCGCATCGGGGCGGAGGAGGCGGAGTTTGTGGCCTTGCTGCAGCGTGAGATGGCGGCCTGCAACGCCCGTCGCGCGGCCATTCTCGATCTAGAAAAGCGGCTCATCCCGGCCCTGGCGGAGCGTCTGCAGGCGTCAGGCGGAGGGCTGCCTGAGTTCGACAGGCGGGTTGGTGAAGCACGCCGCCTGCGCGAGGCCCAGGAGGTGGCGCGCCTGGAGGTCCGGCTGGCTTCCGGCGAGGCGCGCTCCTACCGACTCGCCGACCTGCTGCGGCTGCACCCGGCGGCGGACCTCGGCAGCTGGGACAAGCTGCGCGTGTTTGCAGCCGGTGTGACCGAGTTTCTCAGCGCCGAACCGCGCGAGGCGAATACCGAGGGCGGTGTTTTTCCCGCCCTCTTCGGCACCTTTGTCATGACCCTGCTCATGGCCGTGCTGGTGACGCCCCTGGGCGTGCTCGCCGCGGTTTACCTGCGCGAGTACGCACGCCAGGGCTTGGCCGTGCGTACCGTGCGCATCTGCGTCAACAATCTGGCAGGCGTGCCCTCCATTGTCTTTGGCGTCTTCGGGCTCGGTTTTTTCGTCTATGGTGCCGGCGGCTTCATTGACGGCGGTGCCCGCCAGCCGCTGCCGCCGGTGGCCTGGTCCCTGTGTGCCTTGGGGGCGCTGGCGGCCATCGGTGCCGCCTCCTGGCTGGCCATGGTCAACGGCTCCCCGGTGTCGGGCCAGGCGCGCCGAGCCGCGGGTCGCCGGCGTCTCGAGGGCGCGCTGTGGATCGCCGGGGTGCTGCTGCTGTTTCTGGCTTTGGCGCGCTGTCCCTACTTCAGCGGCTTTTTCCGCGAGCGCCTGCCGGCACCAACCTACGGCACCGGCGGTCTGCTCTGGGCCTCGTTGACGCTGGCCCTGATGACCCTGCCGGTGGTGATTGTGGCGACCGAGGAGGCGCTGGCAGCCGTGCCGCAGGGCATCCGCGAGGCGGCGCTGGCCGCGGGAGCCTCGCGCTGGCAGATGATCTGCCGGGTGGTTTTGCCGGGAGCCCTGCCGGGCATGATGACGGGTGTCATCCTGGCCATGGCGCGCGGCGCGGGCGAAGTGGCGCCGCTGATGATCACCGGCGTCGTTAAGCTGGCGCCGGCGCTTCCGGTCGATGGCACCTGGCCCTTCCTGCACCCCGAACGCAAGTTCATGCACCTGGGCTTCCACATCTACGACCTCGGTTTCCAGTCGCCCGATGCCGAGGCGGCGATCCCGATGGTCTTTGCCACCACCCTGCTGCTGCTCTTGCTCGTGCTGCTGCTCAACCTCGCCGCCATCCGCGTCCGCGCGCGGCTGCGCCGACGCCACCAGGCCGGGCTGTTTTGATTTGTCATGAATCTGCGCGAGACCCTGCAAGTCGACAACTTCTCCTTCTGGTACGGCCCGAAGCAGGTGCTCGACGGCGTTACGTTGGCCGTGCGCGAGCGTGAGATCACCGCCTTCATTGGACCCTCCGGCTGCGGCAAGACCACCCTGCTGCGCAATTTCAACCGGCTCCACGACCTCAATGACGAGGTGCGTTACAGTGGTGACATCCGGGTTGGAGGCCGCAGTGTCTTTGATCCCGCGGCCGAGGTCATTGCCCTGCGCCGGCGCGTCGGCATGGTGTTTCAGAAGACCAATCCGTTTCCCAACAGCCTTTATGAGAATGTCGTTTTCCCGCTGCGCATCGCCGGTTGTCGAGATCGCCGCGAACTCGACGAGGCGGCCGAGCGCAGCCTGCGCGAGGCCTTCCTGTGGGACGAGGTCAAGGACCGCCTGCACGAGGGCGCCTTCGGTCTTTCCGGTGGTCAGCAGCAGCGCCTTTGCATCGCGCGTGCCATCGCCAACAGGCCGGAGATCCTGCTCATGGACGAGCCCTGCGCCGCGCTGGATCCGGTCGCGACCCTGAAGATTGAGGAACTGCTCAGCCGCCTGCGTCAGGACTACACGATTGTCATTGTCACCCACAACCTGGAGCAGGCGCGCAGGGTGGCTGACCGGACGGCCTTCTTTTACCAGGGCCGGCTGGTTGAGGTGGGGCCGACCCTGGAACTGTTCACGACACCGCGCGACGCCCGCACCGAGGCCTATGTTCGCGGCCGAATCGGCTAGACGCGGTTCAGGCCTCCAGGCGCAGGGCCTCGACGATGTTCATCGCGTGCTTGCCGACACGGCGCATGTTGTTGAGCACGTCCATGTACAAGACCTCGGCCTTGATCGTTTCACCGGAGGCGAGCATGCGAGTCACCGATTCCTTGCGCAGGCGCTTGCGCGCGGCGTCAATGCGCGCCTCCATCTCCAGCGCGACCTCCATGTCCTGAGGCTGCACCCCGCGCGGCAGGCAGCCGGCGAGGAAGCCAAGGAATTCGGCGAGCAGACGACCATACTCGCTCAGCTGCGTGAGGGTTTCCTCCGGCAGTTCGTGGCCCTTGCGCACACGCCGGCTGGAGAGCTGGATGAGGCGGTTGCCGCAGTCGCACATGTCCTCGAGTTCGGCGATGACGCGCAGCAGTGCGGCCACGCGCGTCATGGACGCCTCGCTGAGGCCGGCCGAGGAGCAGCGCACGAGGTACTGGGTGACGTCGAGCGCGATTTCGTCGCTCGTTTCCTCGAGCTGGCGCAGGTTGTCGATGCGGGCGGAGGTCTCGGCTTCGGGGCGACCGAAGACCTCAAGAAACCCTTCGACCAGTTCGCGGGCGTGGGTCGTCAGGGTTTGCACCTCGCGTTCGGCCTCGGCCAGACTGAGCTCGGCGGTCTGCGGCAGTGAGCCGCGGCGAAGGCTGACATGGGTGGCGGGACCATCCGGACGGCCTCGGATGGCGCCTTCGACCAGGCGCACAAGTTGCGGCACGAAGCCGATCATGAGGATGATGTTGATGAGGTTGAAGCCGGTGTGAAAGCCGGCCAGGTGCAGGGGCAGAGCCTCGGGATTGGAGGTGTCGCCAGGGATGAGCCAGTCGATCAATCCGGCAAAGGGGACAAAGAGCAGGATCGCCCAGATCACGCCGATGACGTTGAAGAGGAAGTGGGCGAAGGCGGCGCGCTTGGCGGCGGTGTTGCCGGTGATGGCAGCGATGTTGGCGGTGATCGTCGTGCCGACGTTTTCGCCGAGAATGATGGCGGCTGAGGAGGGGTAATCGATCCACCCCTTGTAGGCGAGGGTCAGGGTGATGGCACCGGCCACCGAGGAGGATTGCACAAGAATGGTGAGAACCGTGCCAAAGACGAAAAAGAATAGCACGGAGAACACGCCCTTGCCGGTAAAGCTCTGCACGAACTGAAGCAGGTCCGGGCTTTTCTGGATGTCTGGTACCGAGTCCTTGAGCATGAGCAGGCCGAAGAACAGCAGGCCGAAGCCGACCAGGAATTCGCCACTGTCACGGATCTTGGCGTTGCGCAGAAACATCATTGGAAAGCCGACCCCGATGATCGGCAGGGCGATGCTGCTCAGGCTGAACTTGAAGCCGAGGAAGGAGATGATCCAGAAGGTGGTCGTCGTGCCAAGGTTGGCGCCCATGATCATGCCGATTGACTCGAACAGGTTGAGCAGGCCGGCATTGACGAAACTGACGATCATCACCGTGGTCGCCGACGAAGACTGTACCAGGCTGGTCACCAGCAGGCCGGAAAGCAGGCCGGTGAAGCGGTTCACGGTCATCGCCCGCATCATGCCGCGCAGGCGTTCGCCCGAGAGTTTTTGCAGGGCCTCGCTCATCACCTTCATGCCGAAGAGGAAGAGGCCGAGGCTGCCAAGGAAGGTCAGAAAGGCGAGGATCATGAGTCGGGATTGTGGCGAAAGCGACACCTAAGGCGGTGATGCGTCCAGGGCGAGTCGGAAGATGTGACGATTTCTTCAGGGGGCGCGCCTGCCGAACTTGCGCTCGAGTTCCGCAAGCGACATTTGGATGAGGGTTGGACGGCCATGCGGACAGCAGTAGGGCATTTCACAGGCCAGCAGATCGCGCAGCAGGGCATCGATCTCGGCAGGAGCGAGTCGGTCATTGGCCTTGACCGAATGGCGGCAGACCGTGGTGGCGATCATGTCCTCTCCCAGCCGCAGGCTGGAGGTGCGCGAACTGGCGCTGCGCAACTCCTCGATGACTTGGTCAAGCCAGCCAATCGGGTCGTCGGTCCTCACGAAAGTGGGCAGGGCCTCGATCTTGAAGGTGTTTGGCCCGAAGGCTTCGGCTTCGATGCCGAGCCGCGCCAGGGTCGGCAGATTGCGCGCCAGCAGGTCGGCATCGCGCGGGCTGGCCTGCAGGGTCAGCGGCATGAGCAGACGCTGACTGGGCACGCCGCCCTGTTCCATGGCACGGCGCATGCGCTCGAAGTTGACGCGTTCATGCGCGGCATGCTGGTCCATCAGCACCAGCCCCTCCGGACTTTCCAGCAGCACATACAACCGGTGCAGCACGCCAATGACGCGAAACTCCGGCGGCGCCTCGCGCTGAGGCGGTGGCGCAGATTTGCCCGGTGGGACCGCTTCAGCCGATCCGACAGGTCCGACCGATCCGACAGGTCCGACAGGTCCGACAGGTCCGACAGGTCCGACAGGTCCGACAGGTCCGACAGGTCCGACAGGTCCGA
>CANNUR010000230.1 GCA_947523045.1 uncultured Prosthecobacter sp. | reverse complement strand
GGGGGGAAAGGCATTGGGCACGACAAAGGCCAGCCCCTGCATGGCGACCAGCAGCGGCGCGGTGAACATGCCGAGCAGGGAGACGCGGAAGGTCGAACCGACCAGGAAGTACAGCAGGGCGACACTCCAGGCGATGAAAACCAGGATGTCCGAAAGGCTCTTCATCGGGCACTGGCCGACCTCATGGCCACGCAGGTAAACGGCGGCGGTCTGCAGGGCGAAGCCGGCGAGCATGGCGGCCAACTGGGCGCCGCGGCCGCGCTGCCACTGGCCACTGGCGAGGGCACGCAGGGCCGGCACCACACCGGCCAGGAAAGCCAGGGTGGAGAGCGCAAGCAGCAGACGGTCGAGCGGCATGGGGAAGAATCAGTTTCGCGCGGGTCGCCCTCCCTGCAACCGCGAAGAAGTGCCGCCGCCGGACGGCGGAAGTTTAAGGTTTTCCATCTCCCATCTACGATCTCCCATCTCCTGCGCCGCGCTCGGGCGGCGCCTGGCTCCAGCGCACCTCGCGGCGCACGCCGACCATGTGGAAACAGGCATCGGCCTCGCAGATCAAGCCCTTGGCATCGAAGCGCAGGCCCTCGGCCTCGAGTCGGCCTTGCTGCTCGCGGCGCAGCTGCGGATCCATGGACGGGCTGATCCGGGGACCGGCGGCAACCACCCGGTGCCAGGGCAGCGCGGCCGATTCTTCGTCGCTCAGCCGCGCCAAGACAGAGGCCACGAAGAGCGGGGCAACGTTCATGTGCACGGCCAGGGCGCCGTAGGTGGTGAAGTGGCCGGGGGGGATGAGAGCGACAAGGCGCAGCACCTCCGCGCGGATGCGCACGGCGGCGGTGGAAGGGCGGCGGGCCATGGCTCAGCCTAGCCCGGACCGCCGCCCTGCCAAGCGCGGTTCAGGCAAAGCGGTTGTCGATCACCACTTCCTCGTAGGGCAGCTGGCCGGGCTTCGGCCAGGCCGGCTGGGTGCCCTTGCCGATGGCAACCATGAAGCTGATGACATGGTCTTCGGGCAGGCCAATGAGACGGGCGACGGCGTCGAAATCAAAGCCGTCCATCGGGCAGGAGTCGTAGCCGAGTTCCTTGGCGGCGAGCATGAGGGTCATGCCGGCCAGACCGCAGGAACGCATGGCCTCATCGCGCTGCACCTGCTCGCGGCCGGTGTAGTACTGCTGGATGGCGGGCAGCAGGATGTCCTGCACCGGTTTCGGCGACTCCTGCCAGTAGCGCTCGGGCTGCTTGCGCCAGGCGCCGAGGTCGGCACAGAGGATGATCAGCAGGGAGGCGTCGGTGACCTGCGCCTGATCCCAGGCAACGGCGCGGATCTGCCGGCGCAGTTCGGGGTCGCGCACGACGACAAAACGCCAGTGCTGGATGTTGAAGGCGGTGGGCGCCTGCAGGGTGGCGTTGAGCAGCGTGCGGATTTCATCCTCCGTCAGGCGGTGCTCGGGGTCGTAGTGCTTGATGGCACGGCGGGCGTGGATGGCTTCGAGGGTGTTCATGGGATTGGGAGGATTAACGACAGGCAGCTTGGCACGGCCGCAGCGACCTGTCAGGCGCTGCGGCTGCGGATTCAAAACGCGTTGCGCAGGATCAGGCCGCGGCAAGCGCGGGGTAATCGGTGTAGCCCGCCGCACCCGGGGTGTAGAACGTCTCCGGATGCGGCGCATTGAGCGGCGCGCCGGCGGCGATCCGCGCGGGCAGGTCGGGGTTGGCCAGGAAGGGCACGCCAAAGGCGACGGCATCCACGCGGCCGGCGGCGATGTCGCGCTCGGCCTCCTCACCCGTGTAGCCGACGTTGCCGACCAGCACCCCGGGGAAGTGGGCCCGCGCCGGCGTCAGCACATCGCCCGGCTGCAGGCCGTACTGGTCCGCACGCATGACGTGCAGGTAGGCGAGGCCGCGGGCGGCAGCCTCGCGCGCCACATGCACCGTGAGTGCCACCGGATCGCTGTCGCGCATGGCGTTGAAGCTGTTGAGCGGCGAGATGCGCAGGCCGACGCGGTCGGCGCCCCAGACCCCGGTGACGGCATCGACGACCTCGAACATCAGCCGCGCGCGGTTTTCCAGCGAACCGCCATAGGGACCGGCGCGAAGGTTGGAGCCGTCGCGCAGGAACTCATCGAGCAGGTAGCCGTTGGCCCCGTGGATCTCGACGCCGTCAAAGCCGGCGGCACGGGCATTGGCGGCCGCCTTGGCAAAACCGGCAACGATGCCCGGGATCTCGTCATCGCGCAGCTCGCGCGGCACGACGTAGGGCTTTTTGCCCTCGGGCGTGTGCACCTCCTCGCCGGTGATGGCGATCGGGCTCGGTGCCACGGGCTGGGCGCCGCCGTTGAGCAGCGGGTGGCAGGCGCGGCCGCCGTGCCAGAGCTGCAGGACGATGCGCCCGCCTCGGGCATGCACCGCCTCGGTCACCCCCTGCCAGCCGCGCACCTGGGCAGCGGAATAGATGCCGGGTTCCATCCAAAAGGCGGAGTTGCCTTCCTGGACCATGGTGGCCTCGGCGATGATCAGGCCGGCACCGGCGCGCTGGGCATAGTAGTCAGCCATGAGCGGCGTCGGGTTGTGATCGGCGTCGGCGCGGCAGCGCGTCAGCGGGGCCATCAGCACGCGGTTGGACAGGGCGAGGGCGCCGGCTTGCAGGGGGGTGAGGAGCTTCATGAGGGGAGCGGTGGGATGTGGGTGGAGGGCAGGCGCTCAGGCGCGGAGCAGTTTGGCAAAGCTGCGGCGCTCGCTGAACAGCACGAAGGCCGACAGCAGGGTGATCGCCAGCACGGGCGGATCCATCAGGCCGGCGCCCTTGGTCAGGAAGACGTGGAAGGCGAGGATGTTGACGACGATTGGGCCGAGCACGAGCAGGCCGAAGTTGCGGGTTTTCGGCAGGGCGACCAGCACGCCGCCGAGGATTTCCAGCACCTTGACGAAGGTCAGGTAACCGGTCGGATAGAGCGCGGCCATGAACAGCTTGTGCGGTGCGTCGGCAGGCGACGGATCCGGGGGCATGGGCAGGAAGTTCAGGAAGAAGTTCGCGCCAAAGGTGACGAAGGCGAGACCGAGCAGTGCGGAGGCAAGGGTGGGCAGGTGTTTCATGGGTGGTTCGGAGTTCAGAGTTAGGAGTTCGAAGTTGTAGGTTCAGGCGAGGTCGAAGAGCAGGGCTTCGGCGTCTTCGCTGGCGGTGAGGTTCAGGGTGCCGGTCTGTTCGGTGCTGAAGGCGTCGCCGGGCGCGAGGTCAACGCCCTCGACCTGGACGCGGCCGCGGATGAGCTGGAACCAGACCCCGCGACCGGGGCGCACCTCATGGCTGACGTTGGTGCCGGCCTGCGGGCGCAGACGGTAGATTTCGGCATCCTGATGGATCGTGGCGCTGCCCTCGCGACCATCGGGCGAGATGACGAGCACCTTCGGATCCGCCTCGCGGGCCGGATCGGGATGCCACTCGGTGTAGCTCGGCGTCAGACCCGACTGCCGCGGGCGAATCCAGATCTGCAGCAGGCTGGCCGCCTCGCTGGCCGAGGGATTGAACTCGCTGTGGGTGACGCCGCGACCGGCGCTCATCAGCTGGATCTGGCCGGGCTTGAGCACGCGGCCGTTGCCCATGCTGTCCTTGTGCTCCAGCGCGCCGTACAGGATGTAGCTGAAGATCTCCATGTCGCGGTGCGGATGGGTGGGGAACCCGGCGCCCGGGGCGATGACGTCCTGGTTGATGACACGCAGGCTGCGAAAGCCCATGTGCGCCGGATCGTAGTAGTCGGCAAAGCTGAAGCTGTGAAAGCTGTCGAGCCAGCCGTGGTCGGCATGGCCGCGATCGGCGGAGCGGCGGAGGGTGAGTTTCATGTTTGAAGGGGTGGAGGGTGAGTGAGGGCCGGCACAGGCGGCGGACAGGACCAAGGGAGGCAGGGTTCGCAGCAGGTGCCGGCGTTGCATGACCCATCCTGCCACGCCCGGCGCGACCGGCCAATGCGGTCCCGTTTGCCTGAGACTGCGCGCCGCGTATGCTCGCCGCCATGGAACTGCGCCTGCTCCGCTCCTTTCTCGCCGCCGCCGGCGACGGCAACATCAGCAAGGCGGCGGCACGCCTGAACCTGACCCAGCCGGCGCTCAGCCGGCAGATTAAGTCGCTTGAGGACGAGCTCGGCGTCGCCCTGCTCGAACGCGCCGCCCATTCCTTCTCGCTCACCCCCGCGGGCGAACTGCTCCAGCGCGAGGGCGCGGCCCTGCTCGAACGCGCTGACCAGTTGACGCGGCGCGTGCGCGCCGCCGCCCAGGCCCAGGTCGTGCGCGTTGGCTACTCGCCCTCGCTCACCGCCGGCATCCTGGCACCGGCGGTCGCCGCCTTCACCCAGCTGCACCCGCGCGCACGCGTCGAACTCTCCGACCTCAGCAGCCTGGAGATGATCGAGGGCCTGCAAAAGGGCACGCTCGATGTGATTGTCACCGTGCCACCCAACCGCGAACTGCCGGACATCGCCTGGACCACCGTCCAGCAGCAGGCCTGGTGCGTCGCCGTGCCACGCCACCACCCCCTGGCAAAACGCCGCACCCTGACCCTGGCCGACCTCGACAACGAACGGCTCGTCGTCTACAACCAGCGCGAGTACCCCGACTACTGGGAGGGCCTGTCGGCCTGGTTCAAAAGCCAGGGCGTCAACGCCCGCATCGCCAGCGAGTGCGACGGCGTCACCAGCCTGATCAGCGCCGTCGAGGCGGGACTCGGGCTGGCGGTCGTGGTCGAACGCATCGCCTGCCTGGTGCCGGAACGCATCGTCCTGAAGCCGGTCGAACCCCAGCCGGCCCCGGTCTGCATCGCCGCCGGCACCACCACCCGCCGCGCCGGCGACAAGGTGCTCGGTGTCTTCGTCGGCGAACTGCAGCGCGCCGGCGCCCCCGACCCGCAGATTCGCCTCGACAAGGGCCGTCGATCCGGAGTTAAATCCGCCTCATGAAGACCTTCCTCTTCGCCGCCGCGCTGGCCCTGGCCAGCGTCCCCCTGCTC
>CANNUR010000229.1 GCA_947523045.1 uncultured Prosthecobacter sp. | reverse complement strand
GCCGGTGGGTTGGCGCTCAAGGACTTCGATCTGAAGACCCGCCTGTTCAAGCACCGTTGCAGCTACATGCTCTACACCGATTCCTGGCAGAAGCTGCCGGCCGTGCTCAAGGAGCGGGTGTATTTTCGCATGGCCGAGGGCCTGCGCGAGCAGAACCCAACCTACAAGCACCTGGAACCGTCCGAGAAACTGGCGATCCGGACCATCCTGAAGCAGACCCTGCCGGGGCTGCCTTCCTGGTGGCGCTGATTTTTCCAACGAAGCGCCGGGTAGCGACGTTTTATCTTCCGGCGCTGCCAGTCTCGGAATATTTTCCCGGTTCACAGCGTCTCATTCCCGTCCCGGTCGGTCACACCGCCGGCCGGGTCGTCCCACACAACCCACCCATCCAAACCACATCATGAAAAAACTGATCGCACTCGCCCTCTCCATGTTCGCTGCTTCGGCCATGGCCGCCGAGTTCCCGGACATCAGCATCGCCGACCTGAAGAAGGCGATCGCCGAGAAGAAGGTCGTCGTCATTGACGTCAACGGCTCGAACTCCTACGCCAAGGGCCACATCCCGGGCGCCGTCGACTTCGCCTCCACCGGTGGCGACCTGTCCTCGGCCCTGCCCTCCAACAAGGACGCCCTCGTGGTGGCCTATTGCGGTGGCCCCTCCTGCAGCGCCTACAAGAAGGCTGCCCAGAAGGCTGCTGACCTCGGCTACACCAACGTCAAGCATCTCTCCGCCGGCATCAGCGGCTGGAAGAAGCAGGGCGAGCAGCTGGAGAGCAAGTAAGCCCTCCGCGTGATTTACGCCGGGATGCAGGATTCGTCCGCGTCCCGGCGTTTTTCATCCCCGTAATCCTCCTTGCACACCCTCGCATGAAAAAGCTCATCGCCACCCTGTCCCTGGCCATTGCCGCCCTCGCCGCCGCGGCCGACTCCAAGCCGGTCACCTATGAAGGCAAGATCACCGGCGTTGTCTGTGTCTCCTGCAAGAGCCACGTCACCGCCGCGCTCACCCAGAAACTGCCCGATGTGGTCAGCATTGACATCAAGGCCGGTGAAACGCCGGAGGCGCAGAAGCTCATCATCGTGTCACGCCAAGACGGCCTGACCAAGGAGGCTGCCACCGAGGCGCTGGGCACCTATGCCAAGAACTACCAGATCCTGAGTCTGGCCAAGCAGTGAGTTTGGCTGCGGCGCCCGGTTCCGCCGGGCGTCCGCCTCAAAGTTTTTCCGGCTGCTGCAGCAGCTGCGCCACCCGCGCGAGCAGACGACCGGCACCGCCGCCATCGAGAATGCGATGGTCAAAGCTCAGCGTCAGTTCGGCCTCGGTGACTGGGATGAACTGGTTCACTTCGTCGCTCCAGCGCGGCACCTTGCTGCCGGCACCGAGTCCGAGCACGAGGTTCTGCTCCGGCAGCGGGATGGGCGTGGCCCAGACAATGCCGAAGGTGCCAAAGTTGGTCACCGTGGCGATGCCCGGGCGACTGGCGTCGTTGGGCAGGCGCCGCGCCCGTGCCTGTTCGACCAGCTTGTTGTAGGTCGGCACCAGACTGGCCAGCGGCGTCTTGTCGACCTCGCGCAGCACCGGCACCAGCACGCCGTCGTCGACCTCGACCGCGAAACCGATGTCGATCGCGCGTGGATGGACGATTCGACTGCCGATCAGGCGGCCGGCGAAGGCGGTGTTCTCGGCGAGGGCCAGCGCCAGTGCGCGCAGGGCATAGAGGGCTGGGCCGGGCTTGGGATCGGCCTTGCGGCGATGGGCGAGCACGGCGTCGAGCAGGACCGGGCTGCCGACGGTGGCCAGCGGCCGGCTCCAGCTGCGGCGCATGGAGTCGGCCACGGCAATGCGCATGGGCGAGGCGGGGGTCAGACGGTGCTGTTCCAGGCTGCGCAGGAAGTTTTCGAAGTCCTCGACGGTGACGCGGCCACCGGCGCCGGTGCCGGCGATGCCGGCGAGGTCGGAGGCGTTCAGGCCGAGTTCATTCATGCGGGCGCGCATGCGCGGCGAGATGTAGCTGGCACCGGTGGCACCGGCGGGTACGGGCAGGCCGCCGACCACGGGTTCGACCCGCGGCTGATAGTCGGTGATGTTGTCCTCCTCGCTGAACTGGAAGTGGAGGGACTCGCCTGGAGCCGCGGCCGTGCGTTCACTTTCACTTGGCGGCATTGCGGGCGGGCTGTCCTGGAAGCCGAGCGAATCGGCGTCCTCGGGGCTGACCTCGAAACCGGCCAGGTTGGAGCCGACGGCGTAACTCTGCTGCACCTGCGCGCCGATCTGGATGATGCGGCCGGCACAGGGGGAGGTGACCGCCATGGTTGCCTTGTTGGTTTCCACCTCAAAGAGTTCCGCTCCGGCTTCCACCGCCTGGCCGGGTTCGATCAGAATGCGGATGACGGTTGCCTCGGCGATGGACTCGCCCAACTGCGGCATCAGGATGGGAATGGCGGGCATGGGGTAGGGGAGAGAATTGACGGAAGCCGGGCGGCGAGTCAAGCCAAGGACGGCGCTGTCCGGATTTTGTCGCCGCGCTTTGCATCTTGCGGCCGCGCCGGGCTGCGCCACGGTGATGCATGTCCCGCCGCCGCCTTCATCCGCCCTGGATTCCCGGGTTCCGGGCCATGGTCGCTTTTCTGCTGCTGCTTGCGAGCGTCTTTGGCTTTTATTATGTGCTGGGGCGGGCGACAGAATTCCGCCGGGTTGAGGCACCGACGGCCAAGGCGAAGTGACAGACTCCGCTTGCCAGGACGGGCCTGCCCGCCAAGCTGGGCGGCCTATGCTGCACAACGTCTATTTCTGGCTCAAACCCGGCCTCAGCGCCGAGCAAATCCGCCTGTTCGAAGAGGAACTCGTCGCCCTCACCCGCATCGCCTACCTCGAGTCCGGTTTCTGTGGCCAACCGGCGCCGACCGAGCCGCGCCCGGTCACCGACCACAGCTTCAGCTATTCGCTCAGCCTGAAGTTCAAGACCATGGCCGACCACGATTTTTACCAGAAGGGCTGCCCCGATCACCAGCGCTTCGTTGACACCTGCAAGGTGTTCTTTGAGCGTGTCGCCGTGTACGATTCGCAGGCGCTGGCCTGAGTTTTGGACGTGTGGGCGCCCCGGACTCGGGGCGCCTCGGTGCGGTGGGTGTGCCCCGGATAGCTGCAGGTGGAGTTTTTTCCGATCGTTGCCGGCGGCAATGGCGTTTTCACCGGCCAACCATGAAACGACTGTTCGCCTCCGCCCTGCTTCTCGCCGCGCCCCTGCTCGCGGCGCCGCCTGCCGCGCCCAATGTCATTCTGATCCTGTCCGACGACATGGGCTGGTCGGACCTCGGCTGCTACGGCGGCGAGATCGAGACACCGAACCTCGATGCCCTCGCCGGTGGCGGGCTGCGTTTCACCCAGTTCTACAACACCGCCCGCTGCTGCCCGACCCGGGCCGCCCTGCTCACCGGCCTGTATCCGCACCAGGCGGGCATCGGCCACATGATGGACGACCGCGGCCTCGAGGGTTACCGCGGCGAACTCAGTCGCCGGGCGGTCACGGTCGCCGAAGTCCTCAAGCCCGCCGGTTACCGCACGTACGCGACCGGTAAGTGGCATGTCACCCAGAAAGTCAAACCGGCGGGCGAGGCCGACAAGGCGAATTGGCCCCTGCAGCGCGGGTTTGATCGGTTTTACGGCACCATTCATGGCGCCGGCAGCTTTTTCGATCCGAATTCGCTGACCCGCGACAACACCCTGATCTCGCCCTTTGCCGATCCGGAGTACCGGCCGGAGGAATATTATTACACCGACGCCATCAACGACCACGCCGCCCGCTTTGTCCGCGAGCATGCGCGTGATCATGCCGGCAAGCCCTTTTTCCTTTACGTTGCTCACACGGCGGCCCACTGGCCGATGCATGCGAAGGCGAAGGACATCGCCAAGTACAAGGGGCACTACGAGGCCGGTTATGACGCCGTGCGCGCGGCGCGCGTCGAGAAGTTGAGGCGGCTCGGCCTGACCGATCCGCGCTGGCAGAGCGCACCCCAGGCCGGCGGGGCCTGGTCGGAGGTCAAGGATCGCGAATTCGAACTCCGCTGCATGGAGGTGTACGCCGCCATGGTCGATTGCATGGACCAGGGCATCGGCCGCCTGGTCGAGCAGCTCAAGAAGACCGGCCAGTACGACAACACCCTCATCCTCTTTTGTCAGGACAACGGCGGTTGTGCCGAACCGATGGGACGTCGCCCGGACCACGAGCAGCCGCGCCTGCGCGCCGCCACGCCCTCGCTGCCGCCGCTGGCGGCGGACTATCTGCAGCCCGACATGATTCCCAAGCAGACGCGCGACGGCTTTCCCATGCGCCAGGGCTACGGGGTGCTGCCGGGCGCGGCCGACACCTACCACGGCTACGGCGAGGCCTGGGCCAATGTCAGCAATACGCCCTTCCGCGAGTACAAGCACTGGGTGCACGAGGGTGGCATCAGCACCCCGCTCATCGCCCACTGGCCGGCCGGCATTCCCGGAGACCGCCGCGGCGCGCTCGAATCGCAGCCCGCCCATCTGATCGATCTCATGGCCACCTGTGTCGATCTTGCCGGCGCCAGCTATCCGAGCCAGTTTGCCGGTGAAACCATCCTGCCGCTGCAAGGCGTCAGCCTGCGTCCGGCCTTCCAGGGTGGCGAACTGCGCCGCGGTCGGCCGATTTTCTGGGAGCACGAGGGCAACCGGGCCGTCCGCGACGGTCGCTGGAAACTGGTCGCCAAGGGGGCTCAAGGGCCCTGGGAACTCTACGACATGGAAGCCGACCGCACCGAGCAGCACGACCTGGCCGCGCGGGAACCCGAGCGTGTACGGGCGATGGCCGGTCAATGGGAAGCCTGGGCTCGCAGCTCGCAGGTCCTGCCCTGGATCTGGGGTCCGCCTTACGGCGAGGCGCCGGCCCGGAAGAAAAAAGCGAAGAAGTGACCGGCGACTCCGTCGCACGGAGTCTTTCCAAGGACCGTTGAGGGCGGTGCCTGCTGGCCCCCTAGCGGCGTCGAAA
>CANNUR010000228.1 GCA_947523045.1 uncultured Prosthecobacter sp. | reverse complement strand
CCTGTGCACGCCCCATCTGGACGGCCCCGCCGTCAACGCCGACAGAACACGCAGCCGCGGCGATTTCGCCCGCGCCGTCTGGCAGGCCCTCGCCGACCGCGCTCCAGCCCCCTTTCCGCGCCAGAGCGAAGACGACGCCGACCGCGACGGTGTGCCTGACACCGATGACCCCCTGCCCTTTGAATCCGGCACCACCAGTTGGCCAACCGACTGAACCGCAGGATGCCGCCGCCGAATCACCTTGCCGACGGCGCGAATCATGCTACTAAGTTGCAGTAACGTGAAAACTTGGACCCGCGCTCTGGTCGTGGTCGCCCTGATGATTTCCATCGGTGCGCACTGGGCGCTGTTGCAGTCCGCCGCCTGGGTCGGCATGGCCGTGGCCTACACAGTGGATCGCGGCTCACTGGTCGAGGGCTTGAGCGACACCTTCAGCGGCGAGCGCCCCTGCCCACTCTGCAAGGCGGTCGCCAACGGCCTGGCCGCGGACCAGGATCCCGGGGAGGCTCCCGCACCGCCGGCCAAGCACAAGGAACTCATCCTCGGCTTGGTCGCCGTGCCGCAGTTTGTTTTTCCGCCCGCGCCCCCCAGTGCTTGGAGCACGATCTCCCGCACCGCGCAGCGGCTCGCCCAACGCCCGCCGACTCCGCCGCCGCAAGCCGCCGGCTGAGCGCTCCGAGTCTGCCCCTGAGCCTCCCACGTGGAGATGACTCAGGCAGGACGCCAACACGCGCCCTCTGAGCGCCCGGCCCATCCGTGTCAAACCGGCAGGCCTCGCCGTCCCAACGCCAGCGGTCTCCGCGGACAACGTCGAACCCTGTCGACTCCAATCAGCCACCTTTTTGCCTGCTTGCGGCGCCACCACGGCCCGCACCCCCTCAAACCCCATCTTGATTGTTGCCATGAAACTTCCCCATTTACTCACCCTCACACTGCTCAGCGCCAGCCTCCACACCCAGGCCCAGGACGCCGCCACCGCGGAAGACCTCGCCCAGGGCCAGCAAGTCTATCAGCAGGTCTGCTTTGCCTGCCATCAACCCACCGGCCTCGGCCTGCCCGGCATGTTTCCCCCGCTCACCGGTTCCGACTGGGTGAGCACGGCCAAGCCCGACCGGCTCATCCGCATGGTGCTGCACGGACTCACCGGCCCGATCAAGGTCAACGGCCAAGCCTTCACGACACCCGCGCCGATCATGCCGCCTCAGGGCGCCCTGCTCGGCGATGCCCAGATCGCCGCGGTGCTCAGCTACGTGCGCCATGAGTTCGGCAAGGGCGCCAGCCGCGTCACGGCCGACCAGGTCAAGGCGGTGCGCGAGGCCGAAAAGGCCCGCACCGCCATGTGGACCGAGGCTGAATTGGAAAAAATCCCCGTGAACTGAACCGCCATGACCACCCCCGCCACCCGTCCGTCCCCCGTTTCCGCTCGCCTCTGGCTGCGCCTCGCGCTGGTGGCCGGACTGGTGGCGGCCAGCCTGCTTTACGGCCGCTTCATGGACCGCCTGCTGCCCCGCCCTGAACTGCCGGTGCTCGCTGTCATCAACGGCGACCTCACCGCCACCGAGCGCAGCGGCAAAAGCGTCCGCTTCTCCGACCTGCGCGGCAAGGTCGTCGTCGCCGCCTACCTCTACACCCTCTGCCCGCACGGCTGCGCCGCCGTCACCGCCGAGTTGCAGAAGCTGCACGCCGAATTCGGCGGGCACCCGCGCCTGCACCTGCTGTCGGTGGCCCTGCAGCCGGAGCGCGACACAACCGCCCAGTTGAGCGCCTACGCCGAAGCCGTCGGCGCCCGGACGGAGTCGCCCTGGTGGTTCATCACCGGCGACCGCCAACAGCTCTGGGACTTCATGACCCGCGAGGTCGGCCTGGCGCCGGCCAAGCCCATTCCGGAAGAGGAGCGCCTGACCCCCGATGACACCGATGAGCACGACCTGCGCATCGCCCTGATCGACAACCGCGGCCGCGTGCGCGGCTACTACGCCGTCTTCCACCCGCAGCCGGAAATCGCCGCACTGATGGTGGAGCGACTGCATGCACACCTCAAACAACTGCTCGACGCCCCCAGCCCTGAACCCTGACAGATTCAAACCCACCCCATGAAACCCCTTCTGCTCACCCTTGCCAGCCTGCTCAGTGCCGCCGCTTTTGCGGCAGAACCCTTGCAGGTCTACGAAGGCGAAGTCGCCGGCCTCTTCTGCAGCGCCTGTTCCAGCCACGTCAAAGCCGCCTTGGAACGAATCGACGGCGTCGAATCCGTGAAAATCCTCGCCGCCCCCAAGGGCGGACTGCCGCGCCTGCGCGTGACTTCACGCCGCCCGCTCACCCGCGATCAGGCGGTCGCCGCCCTCGGCGACAAGGCCAAGCTCTACGACATCCGCTCGCTGCAAGCCGTGCAGCCCTGACCACCCCGGAAACGAACGCGGCCCGTTGAAATTCAACGGGCCGCGGGGTTCGGAAAATGGTGGAGGCGAGGGGAGTTGAACCCCTGTCCGAATGGCCATAAGCCGGAGCTTCTACATGCTTATCAGGTTCTTTGATCTCGATGAGGGGCTTCAGCCTGCGGAATCCCGTTCACCCAGCGTCCTGTTGAATCTCGCTTTCGACCCGGTCGCCCGGTCAGCCAGCCAGCCTGGTGGTTGCGGCTTCAAGGTTACCAGACTTCACCTTGGAGACGTCGCGGGGCTTAGGCCGCGAGGGCAAGCTCAGAAGAGTTTGCAGTTATGTTTTGATCCGGTGATTAACGAGGCCAACGAATCATCCTCGGCATGCCACCCCGACCGCAGACTACCCGTCGAAACCAGGACGCCCCCAGTCAGTGAGACTTTGGTAAAATGCCACAGGCCGGCGACAAGTCAACAGGCATCGGTCCGCCGCCTGACGGGATCGCGCCAAAAAACGCCGCCACCACCTGCAATCTGCACCACATCGCGGGCGTTAGCCTTCCCCCGTCATGTTGCGCTTTCTGCCCCTCGTCCTTTGCCTCGCCGCCGGCGCGCTCCGCGCCGACGCCCCCGTCTGGCAGGAAGCCGCCTGCGAAGGCGCCTACCCACGCCACGTCCAGGGCGTCTGCAGCAACGGCCGCGACGCGCTGTACTGGTCCTGGACCGATGCCCTGGTGAAGACCGACCTGACCGGCAAGGTGCTGCAGCGCGTGCCCGCCGACAACCACCAGGGCGACCTCTGCCATCACGCCGGCAAGATCTACGTCGCGGTCAACCTCGGCAAGTTCAACCGCCCGGCCGGCGAGGCCGACTCCTGGGTGTACATCTATGATGCAGCGACGCTCAAAGAAGAACGGCGCGTGGCCGTGCCGGAACTCGTCCACGGCGCCGGCGGCATGGCCTGCGACGGCCGCCGTTTCCTCATCGTCGGCGGCCTGCCCGATGAGGTGAACGAAAACTACCTCTACGAGTACGACCTCGACCTGAAATTCCAGCGTCGCCACGTGCTCGCCAGCGGCCACACCCACCTGGGCATCCAGACTGCCGAGTTCGACGGCCAATCGTGGTGGTTCGGCTGCTACGGCAGCCCGGCGATTCTACTGCGTGCCGATGCCAACCTGCAACTCTCCGGCCGCTGGGAATTCGATGCCTCGGTCGGCCTGATCCACCTCGGTGCCGACCGTTTCCTGGTCGCCGTCAACAAGGCCGAAAAGGGCGTCGGCAACACCGCCCGCCTGCGTTTCGCCCGGTCCGACGCCCGCACCGGCCTCGCCTTCGAATCCACCCCCGTTTCCCGCTGAACCCTCTCCGCTCATGAAAGCCGCCCTCCTTCTTTTCCTGGCCAGCCTTGCCCTGACGGCAGCGGCTGCCGACAAACCCAACTTCATCTTCATTCTCTGCGACGACCTCGGCTATGGCGACCTCGCCTGCCTGAATCCCAAGGGCAAGATTCCGACGCCGAACCTCGACCGGCTCGCTCGCGAGGGTGTCATCTTCACCGACGCCCACACTTCCTCCTCGGTCTGCACCCCCACGCGTTACGGCGTCATGACCGGCCGCTACAACTGGCGCAGCAAGCTGCAGAAGGGCGTGCTCGGCGGTCTCAGCCCGCGCCTCATCGAACCCGGTCGCCTGACCGTGGCCTCCATGCTCCAGCAGCAAGGCTATCACACCGCCTGCATCGGCAAATGGCACCTCGGCATGGACTGGACCCTGCACCCCGGCAAGCAGGTCAGCGAACTCAGCATCGAGACGCGCGAGCAGGCTTTCAGCGCCGACTTCAGCAAGCCCGCCAGCAACGGCCCGAACGCGGTCGGCTTCGATTATTACTTCGGCATCAGCGCCTCGCTCGACATGGTGCCCTACTGCTTCATCGAGAACGGCCGCGTCACCGCCCAGCCGACCGAGGATCGCGGCCTGCTCATGTTCCATGGCGACGACAAGGGCCGGCACTCGCGCGAGGGCCCGGCGGCGCCCGGCTTCACCGGTTACGAGGTGCTGCCCACCCTGACCGACAAGGCCATCGCCTACTTTGGCGAGCGCGCCGCCGACGCCAAGGCCGGCAAGCCCTTCTTCCTCTACCTGCCCTACGCCAGTCCGCACACCCCCATCCTGCCCAACCCGGAATGGCGAGGCAAAAGCGGCCTGAACGCCTATGCCGACTTCGTCATGGAGCAGGATCACGAGGTCGGCCGCCTGCTGCAGGCGCTCGACCAGCACGGCCTGAGCGAGAACACCTTCCTCGTCTTCACCAGCGACAATGGTTGCTCACCCCAGGCCCGCTACGAGGAACTGCTCGCCAAGGGCCACAACCCCAGTGCCCAGTTCCGCGGTCACAAGGCCGACATCTATGAGGGCGGCCACCGCGTGCCCTTCCTGGTGCGCTGGCCGGCCAAGGTCAAGGGTGGCCAGACCACGACCCAGCTCACCTGCCTGACCGACTTCATGGCCACGGCCGCCGCCATCACCGGCACCAAGCTGCCCGAGGATGCCGCCGAGGACAGCTTCAGCTTCCTGCCAGCCCTCACCGGCAGCAGCGAGGGCATCGTTCGCCGCAGCGTCGTCCACCACAGCATCGGCGGCTTCTTCGCCATCCGCGAGGGCAAGTGGAAGCTGGCCCTCTGCCCCGGCTCCGGCGGCTGGAGCGAACCCCGCCCCGGCAAGGAAGCCAAGGA
>CANNUR010000227.1 GCA_947523045.1 uncultured Prosthecobacter sp. | reverse complement strand
CATCCGCCCCGAGGGAAACTGGTTGAGCAGGAAATGGCCGCGCAGGCTTTTGCCGAGCGCGGTGCCGGGCTCACGCACAAAACCGGCCGGGCCGTCGCTGGTGTTGGCGAGCGGCGGGGTGATGAAGAGCGGCTGGCGCGACGGACCGCCCAGCCAGGGCGACTGCGGCTTCCAGATGTCCTCGCGGAACCAGCGACTCTCTTCCTTCATGTACTGGTGCCCGCAGCGCCAGCCGGAGTCGCTGTCCTGGACGATGTAAACCAGGCGCTCACGCTCGCCCGGCAGGTCGGCATCGTTGTCGACCCCGAACAGGTTGCCAAAATCGTCGAAGGCGACCTCCTGTACATTGCGCAGGCCGTGGGCGAAGACTTCGAAGCCGGAGCCGTCGGGCTCAACCCGCAGCACGGCGCCCTCATGCGGATAGGCCCAGATCCTGCCGTTCTTGTCGGTGACGTTGACACCCTTGTCGCCAATGCTCCAGTAGATGCGACCGTCGGGACCCAGGCGCGGCCCGTGCATGTCGTGACCGGCATAGGCGAGGTGCATGCCGAAGCCGTGGGCGACGACCTCACGGATGTCGGCGACACCGTCGTCGTCGGTGTCCTTGAGCCGCCAGAGGTCGGGCGCTATCGTCGCATACACCCAGCCATCGTGGCAGAGGATGCCGGCGGCAATGCCGGTCACCTCCGTGTTGAAGCCTTCGGCAAAGACCGTCATCTTGTCGGCGCTGCCGTCGCCATCGGTGTCGCGCAGCTGGTAGATGCGCTCGCTGTGCACGGTCAGGTCGCGCCAGTCGATGCTGCCGTCCTGATTGTGGTCCTTGAGGCCGCCGCGCGGCTGGCGCAGCTTGCCGGGAGCGAGCTCGCGCTTCAGGAACTCGCGCTTGGCTTCGACGCTGGTCAGGCCGACATCATCGGGGATCCACATCGGATGCTCGCGGATGTCGAGATCGGCCACCTTGCGCCGGGTGGTGGCCGCCACGTAAACACGGCCGGCTTCATCGACGGCACAGGCCACCGGATCAGGCACGTTGAGGCTGCCCGACCAGCGGTGCAGCGCGACTTCGGCAGCCTGGCCTTGCGCCAGCAGGACCAAGAGCAGCAGGAGACGGGGGGGACGCATGCGAATGAGTGCCCGCCCCAAGGCCCGGAGTCAAGGAAACAGCATTCAGCTTTGGGCGCGCAAAATCGCCTCGGCGACGCGCATGCCGTCGGCTGCGGCCGAGATGATGCCGCCCGCATAGCCGGCACCCTCGCCGGCCGGATAAAAGTTGGCCATGCCGGTGCAGACCAGCGTCTGGGGGTCGCGCGGGATGCGCACCGGCGCCGAACTGCGGGTTTCCGCGGCTGTCAGCACCGCGTCCTCGAGCAGGAAGCCGGGCAGCTTGCGCGCGATCAGCGGCACCGCCTGACGCAGGGTCTCGATCACCGGCCCGGGCAGGCACTCGCGCAGGTCGGTCCAAACCACACCGGGCTCGTACGACGGCTGCACCGAGCCGCCCGAGGTGGAGGCGCGCCCGGCCAGGAAGTCGCCCAGCACCTGGGCCGGCGCGCGGTAGTCGCCACCGCCGAGCCGGAAGGCGGCGCGCTCGATGTCGCGCTGGAATTCGACCCCGGCCAGCGGATGCGCCGCACCGTAGTCGTCGGGACCGACCTCGACCATGAAGCCGCTGTTGGCATTCGCCTCGGCACGGGCATAGCTGCTCATGCCGTTGGTGACCACCATGCCCGCCTCCGAGGTGGCGGCGACAACGAGTCCGCCGGGGCACATGCAGAAGCTGTAGGCACTGCGCCCAGTGCCGGTGTGGGCGACGAACTTGTAGGGCGCCGAGCCCAGGCGCTTGTCGCCGGCCCAGCGACCATACAGCAGGCGGTCGATGTGCGCCTGCGGGTGCTCGATGCGCACGCCGACCGAGAACGGCTTCGGCTCCATGGGCAGGCCGTGGCGGTGCAGCATGGCAAAGGTGTCGCGGCTGCTGTGGCCGACCGCGAAAATGATGGGGGCGCCTTCGAGCACTGAGCCGTCGGCCAAAACGACCGCGCGGGCGGCGCCGTTTTCGACCACCAGGTCGGCGACGCGGGCGCCGAAGCGCACCTCGCCGCCGAGGGCGATGATTTCCTCGCGCACATGTCGAACGACGCGGATCAGTCGGTCGGTGCCGATGTGCGGTCGCGCCTTGACCAGGATGTCCTCGGGAGCACCGGCCGCCACCATCTCGCGCAGCAACCAGGGAATGCGGTGCTCGCGATCGCGGATCTGGGTGTACAGCTTGCCATCGGAAAAGGTGCCGGCACCGCCTTCGCCGAACTGCACGTTCGATTCGGGATTAAAATCCCAGCCGCGGCGCCAGAAGCCGGTGACATCACGCGCACGGTCGCCGGCGCTCTTGCCGCGTTCCAGCAGCACCGGCTTCAGCCCGGCGCGGGCGAGCAGCAGGCCACAGAACAGACCGCAGGGGCCGGTGCCGACGATGACCGGTCGCTGCGTCGTGTCATGGCGGGCGGACGTCAGTCCGTCCAATTCGCGGTAGGTCTCATCGGGCGCCGGCCCCACCGGACAGCCAGGTTGCAGGCGCTTGAGCACGGCCGTCTCCTCGTCGAGCCCGACGGTCAGCGTGTAGCTGAAGGCGACATGGCCGCGACGGGCATCGATGGCACGTTGCTTGACCTGCAGGCCGCGCAGGGCGGCCTCGGCGACGCCGAGACGGGCGCAGACGGCGGCACGCAACTGGGCGTCGCTGTGGTCGACCGGCAACGAAAGCTGGGAGATCTGCAGCATGGGGCGCCCTTGTTCGCTCAAAGGCAGCCTGCTTGCAAGTGTCTCACAGGCTGCCGTGGATGCGGGCCAGGGCGAGCAGCATGTAGCTGGTCGCCAGCACGCGGTCGCTCTCCATCCAGCGTCCCGTATCATTCGCCCAGGAACCGTCCTCGCGCTGCAGGTTGAGCAGCTTGGCCGCAAGGTCGGCGCGCCAGTCGATGACCCGGCCGTCCTTGGTCTTGAGGAAGTCAACCCCGGCAATGGCCAGGCCCTTGGCCATGGTGTGGTAGTAGTAGTAGAGCCCCTCGGCGCCGAGGCCGGGATTCTCGTCGAGGGTGTAATTCTCGCTCAGCCAGTCGAGCACCGCCTGCACCCGCGGATCGCCCTTGTCGAGACCGGCATAGATGAAGCTCAGCAGGCCGGCATAGCTGATGCTGCCGTAGCTGCGCAGGGCGGTGCGACCGTCCGGGGTCTTGGTCTCGCCACCGCGGGTCTCACCGGGGCTGTAGATGAAGCCGCCGCGATCCTTGGCATCGGCGCTCACCCAACCGGCCTTGTTGGTCTCCGGCCGGTTCTGGCAGTTCTGGATGAACTGGATGGCCGCTGCATAATTGAGCTGCGGCTCGTTCTTGCCGGCATCGCCCTTGTCGGCCAGCAGCGACTCGGCGTAGTAGAGTGCCTCGAGGGCAAAGTGCGTGTTGGAAAGGTCGGCATGGGCCGGAATGCCGGGCTTGGGCGTGCCGTAACCGACACCGCCATCGAAGGGGTTGTCGGTCTTGCCCGGCTCATCGAAGTCGTTCTGCTGACCGACGATGAAACGGCGTGCGGCCAGCATGACCTGCTCGTTCTCGAGCTTGGGATGCAGCAGCAGGGCCATGAGGGCGAGCGAGGTGTTGTAGTTGGCGCGCGCCTTGACGTAGATGCCGCCGTCGGGCTGGACATTCTTGAGCAGGAAGGCGATCCCCTTCTCCGCCTCGGCCGGCGCCGCGTCGCCGGGCTGGCGCTCGGGATGGAGCAGGAAACTGGCAGCCGCCAGGCCGGTGAAGGCCACGGGTTCGGCATCCCCCCACTGGCCGGTGGCGGCGTTCTGCTGCGCACGCAGGAAGGCAAGTCCGCGATCGTAGGCGAGGCGGATCTCCTGCTTCAGGGACTCGTGGCGGGCCGGCTGGGTGGCGGCCTGGGCAAGGGCGAACTGGGGCAAGGCCAGGGCGGCGGCGAGAAGGAGCGACGGTTTCATGGCGGTGACGGTTGGGGTGGAATCGGCTTCACTTGCCGGAGGCGGCGGCGGGTTTTGCCGGCCGGATGACGACGGTCACCTCGGTGCCTTCGGCGGGAATGTTCTTCGGCAGCGAGATCCAGCGCTGGTCATCCCAGTTGCCCTCGGCCGGCGAGTTGAAGATCGCCCCGCGATCGAGCCAGACGGCGACGATGCTGCCCTCGTGCTGGGCAATGAAGCCGCGTTCATCGATGTAGGACCCGTTGAAGACCCAGTGCTGAAGGTCGGGCGGTGGCTGGCGGGTGTCGGTGTTCTGCACCCAGTCGGCCAAGCGCGCGCGCCGAGTCTGGCCCTGCTCCTGCCATTCGACATCGATCGAAACTAAGTTGCCGCCAGGGGTCGCGGGCGGTTCCTCCTTCCAAATCTTGGGTCGCTCCGCCGCCGGCACCTTGGCGAGCAGGCCCTCGGTCGCCGCCTGGTGGTTGGCCAGCAGCAGGGCCACCTGGATGGCCGTTGGACTGACCGCCGTGGTCAGCACGGTCTCGTGGGTCTTGCCGGTCTCGTGCACCAGCAGGTACTCGATCGGTGCCTGGCGCAGTTCCACCCGCGCGGGCAGGCGCAGCTCGCGACTGGCAGCGTTGATGTGGATGCCATCGAGCTCGTACTCAGCCGGCCCCACCTTTTTCAACCGCTTCTGCGCCTCGGCCAGCTGGGCGGCGCCGTCGACGGCCGGTTGCTGGCCGATCAGGGGCGGCAGGCAACCGAGGCAGAGAAGCAGCGGGGCGAGGCGGAGCATGCCGGCAGGATAGTCGCAAAGCCGGCGCGCACAAATGGCAGCTTGTTCCGGTCCTTGCCTCACTACGGCCCGCGGACAGCTTTTGTCCGCGGGCGGAGCTTGGCGGACAGGACCTGTTCCTTATTCCTCGCGGCTGCCGGCGGTCATGCGCAGCACGTAGTAAAGAAAGTAGGCGAGGCTGCTGACGAAGGCAGCCACGTAAGTGAGCGCGGCGGCATCAAGCACCTTGCTCATCGCCTGGAACTCCGCACCTGGCGCGACGGCGCCGGTGCCGGCCAAAATCTTCTTGGCGCGCGCCGTGGCATCAAACTCGACCGGCAGGGTGACGAGCTGGAAGAGCATGAGGA
>CANNUR010000226.1 GCA_947523045.1 uncultured Prosthecobacter sp. | reverse complement strand
GCACTGGCAAGGTCAGCGATGACGCCATCCTCGCCGCCGTGCTGAAGGTCTTCTCCTTCAAGCCGGCCGACATCGTCAAGCAGCTCAACCTGCTGCGCCCAATCTATTCGAAGAGCACCAACTACGGCCACTTCGGCAAGATCGGCGACGCCGACCTGACCTGGGAAAGCACGGCCAAGGCGGCCGCGCTCAAGAAGGCGGTGAAGTGAGTAACTCCAGGGTGGACATCCGCCCGCCCTGCTGGCAATCTCAGGCGCCGCAAGCCCCGGTTTTTCCTCCGGCCTTGCGGCGCCTTCTCTTTTCAATTTTTCTCCCGACGCTGTTATGGACCCTGAAATGACCCTGCTGGAGTGCGATGACGCGATGACCCGCGCCGTCGAGCACGCCATTCATGAATTCGCCGCCGTGCGCACCGGCAAGGCCTCACCGACCCTGGTCGAGGGCCTGGACGTGCACGTCATGAGCTACGGCTCGCACATGAAGCTCAAGCAGTTGGCGATGATCACCACGCCCGACCCGCGCCTCATCCGCATCGAACCCTTTGACCCGGCCACCCTGCAGGACATTGACCGCGCCATCCGCGAGTCCCGGCTGGGCCTCAACGGCAGCATCGAGGGCAAGGTCATCCGCCTGCCCATCCCGGTGCTGTCGCAGGAACGCCGCGAACAGATGGTCAAGCTCGTGCGTCAGATGGGCGAGGAGGCCAAGGTGCGGGTGCGCTCGGCGCGCCGCGACGCCATCGAAGCCCTGAAAAAGGGGGAAAAAGATGGCCTCATCACGGAGGACGACCTGCATCGCCGCGAAAAGGAGGTGCAGACCCTGACCGACAAAAAGGTCGCCGAGATCGAACAGCATGTCGCCTCCAAGGAAAAGGAAGTCCTGACCGTCTAAATCGGCCATGCACCGCGCCGCCGACTACCTGGATCTGAGCCACACCCGGCACGGCATCCTGTTTCCGCCGGATGAACCGGTCTGGACGGCGCTGTCGCGCATCGAGTCCTACCTGGAGTTCCGCCTGCAGCGCGAAGTGCGCGCGCAGATCCCTCAGGGCGCGCACATCGGCGAGGATGTCTTCATCGACGAAGGCACCATCATCGAACCCGGCGCGCTGATCCTTGGCCCCGCCTGGATCGGTCGCAACTGCATGATCCGCGCCGGCTGCTACATCCGCGGCAACGTCCTCATCGGCGACGGCTGTGTTCTCGGCAACTCCTGCGAGTTCAAGAACTGCATCCTCTTCGACCACTGCGAGGTGCCGCACTACAACTACGTCGGCGACGCCATCCTCGGCCACCGCGCCCACCTCGGGGCCGGCGCGGTGCTCTCGAATGTCCGCCTCGACCGCGGCGAGGTCATCGTCCAGGATCCCGGCGGCGCCATCGCCACCGGCCTGCGCAAGTTCAGTGCCGTCATTGGCGACCACGCCGAAATCGGCTGCAACAGCGTCATCAACCCCGGTTCCCTCATCGGCCGGCGCAGCTTGGTCTATCCGCTCAGCAGCTTCACCGGCGTGCTGCCGGCCAACAGCATCCTCAAGACCCGCCAGACCCAGCAGGTCGTCAAACGCCACGACGTTTGAGCGGGGGCGCCCGCCTTGTCCGCTAGGACCCGTCTGACCCGTCTGACCCGTCTGACCCGTCTGACCCGTCTGACCCGTCTGACCCGTCTGACCCGTCTGACGTTTCGCTGCCTGTCGAGGGTTGCCCTGTTCGTCAGGCGGCTAGGATTGACCTCACACCGATCACGTGTGCCGCTCAACCTTGGCGCGCAGGGCCTTTTCGACCTGGCCCAGCGGCAGGCAGTTGACGATGTCGCGCCGGCTTAGCCAGCCCTTGCGGGCGGCGCGCACGCCGAACAGCACGTCCTGCAAGCCGCGCGTGCTGTGGGCATCGGGATTGATGCTGCAGCGCACGCCCTTTTCCCTGGCCAGGCGCCACCAGCGCCAGTCCATGTCGAGTCGCCAGGCGCTGGCATTCAGCTCGATGATCGTGCCCGTGGCCGCCGCCGCCTCGATGACCGCAGGCACGTCGACCGCGTAGGCCGGTCGCTGCAGCAGCAGGCGACCCGTCAGGTGGCCGAGCATGGTGACGTACGGATTCTCGATGGCGCGGATGATCCGCCGCGTCATCTCGGCCTCAGGCAGGTTGAAGACGTTGTGAACGCTGGCGACGCAGTAATCGAGCTCGGCGAGCACCTCATCGGCAAAGTCGAGCGAGCCATCCTTGAGGATATCGACCTCCGTGCCGGCGAAGACGCGGAAATCGCCCTCGAACTCCTCGTTGAGTTCGCGGATCTGCCGCACCTGCGCACGCAGACGCCGCTCGTCGAGGCCGTTCGCCTGGAAGCTGCTCTTGCTGTGGTCGGCGATGCCGAGGTACTGCAGGCCGAGCTCACGCGCCGCCTCGGCCATCTCGCGCAGGCTGGCATGGCCGTCGCTTGCCGTCGTGTGGTTGTGAAACACCCCGCGCAGGTTCTCGAGCTTGACGAGCTCCGGCAGTCGCCCCGCTTCGGCGGCCTCGAGTTCGCCGACGTTTTCGCGCAGTTCCGGCTCGATGAAATCGAGCCCGAGCGCACGGTGGACATCCGCTTCCTCATGCACCTCCGGCGGCGCCTCTCCCGCCCCGCCAGCCACCGGCGTGAAGGCGTATTCGTTGAGCGACCAGCCGCGGTCGAGGGCGCGCTGGCGCAGGGCGACGTTGTGTTCCTTGCTGCCGGTGAAGTAGACCAGGGCGAAGGGGAATTCGGCGTTACTGACCACGCGCAGGTCGCACTGCACCCCGTCCTCGGCATGCACGCTCGCCTTGGTGTCGCCGCGGGCGATCACCGAACGCACCTGCGGCAGGGCGCAGAAGGCCTCAATGCCCGCCTGCGGCTGCTTCGAGGCGGCGAGAAAGTCGAGGTCATGCACCGTCTCCTTGCCGCGCCGGAAGCTGCCGCAGACCTCCGCCCTTGCCACCTGCGGCAGAGCACGCAGGGCCTCGAGCAGGCCCATGGCCAGGCCGTAGACCTGATCGACCCGAAACTCCGAGGCGTGCTGCTCGCGAAAAGCGATGCTGGCCAGAATCTTCGCCACGGTTTTTTCGCCAAAACCCGACAGCCGCGCCGCCTCACCACTTTCGCAGACCCGGCGCAGTTCGGCAACGCTTCCAACGCCGAGTTCGCGATGCAGGGCGGCGATCTTCTTCGGGCCCAGGCCCTGGATCTCAAAGAGTTCCGGCAGGCCCGCCGGGAACTCCGCGCGTAGCTTCTCGTAAAATTCCAGGCGTCCCGTCGTCGCCAACTCATGCAGCTTGTCGCGCAAGGCCTCGCCCAGCCCCTTGACCCCCTCCAGTCGGTTCTCCTGAGCCAGGCGCAGCAGGTCCTCGGGATGGCTTTCGACAATCTCGGCGCCGGTGCGGTAGGCACGGATCTTGAACGGGTTCTCGCCCTTGAGCTCCATCAGCAGGGCGATGCGTTCAAAGATCTGGGCGGCAGCTTCACGGGTCATGACGTCACGATGGCGAGGCCGCCAGAAAACTCAATGCCGAGCGGCCTGGCACGGAAAGAGCGACACAGGTGGCGCTGTTTGAATCGCTGCGACGATTTTGCGTTGCACTTTGCTTAACATACATTAATTTTTCTTATGGTGAGGTTATTGACGCCATCCCGACTCCTGTTTGCCGCCACCGGATTGCTTGCCAGCTGCAGCACGACCGAAACGGCGTCTGAGGTCGTGGTCAGCGTGAAGGACCAGAAGATGGGCATCTACTCCGAGGGCATTCTCAAGAAGGAGTATGCCATCTCGACCTCGAAGTTCGGCCTCGGCGACCAGTTGAACAGCTATCGCACGCCGCTGGGCAAGCATGAGGTGATCGCCAAGATCGGTCATGGCCTGCCGCCTGGGGCGGTGCTGAAGAGCCGGCACTGGAATGGCGAAGTGCTCAAGCCCAACGCCCCGGGCCGCGACCCCATCGTTTCGCGCATCCTCTGGCTGAATGGCCTGGAGAATGACAACTCCAACGCCAAGCGCCGCTACATCTACATCCACGGCACGACCGAGGAAAGCCGCCTTGGCCAGCCGGCCAGCTATGGCTGCATCCGCATGGGCATGAAGGACGTGGTCGATGCCTTTAACGAGGTGAACATTGGCGACAAGGTGGTCATCACCAAGAAGCCCCTGCCTGCCGGCAAGGCGCCTGCGAAAGCCAAAGAAGAGGAGATCAAACCCATCGAAGCCGAGGCCCCGACTGCGCCGGTGGCGCCAGAGCCTGTCGAGCTGGCAGCAAAGCCCAAGCCTGCCGACCCCTCACCATCTGCCGAAAAACCGCAGGCCGATCCTTTGACCGTTGCCTCCACGAACGAGACGACGCCCCCGTCCTTCTTCAAACGTCTCTTCTACGGCCCGAAAGCCACTTCTCCTGCCGCGGAGCCCGTTGTCACTGCCACCCTGCCTGCAGTCAAGACGCCCACCGCCGAAGCAACCTCGCTTGAAGCGCCTGCAACCACCGAATCGCGTTCCTTCCTGACCCGCCTGTTGTTTGGCAAGAAGGCCGCCCCCGCAGAAACGGCTCCGGCAACGCCTGCCACCGAGCAGGTTGGCCCAGAAACGCCGCCGGAAGTCGCCAAGCAGCGCGCCAGCCGAGAGCCGCGCGCGAGCAAGCTGTCGTCGACCAAGCCTCAACCGGTGGTGGCTGCAAACACGCGCTCCTGATCAGAACTTGTTGGCCTGGATCACATCCGGCGCACCGCTGAGGAAGTTGACCAGGTTGAGCGTCGCCCGCATGGCCTGGCGCGGCACGCTTTCATAGGTGCGCGAACCGATGTGCGGCGTGATCAGCGCGCGCGGATGACGGAGCAGCGGATGATCGGCGGGCGGCGGCTCCTCGTCGAGCACGTCGGTGGCGTAACCTCCGACCGTGCCGGCGTCGAGCGCGGCGATCATGTCAGGCATGTGAACGAGCTCGGCGCGCGAGGTGTTGACGACCAGCAGGCCCGGCTTGGCCAGGGCGATGCGCTCGGCGCGCACGAGGTGGCGGGTGCTCTCGCTGAGGTTGGCATGCAGGCTGAGCACGTCAACCGCAGCGATCAGGCTCTCGATCGACTCGTGGCGGGTCACTCCGTGTTCCTTGGCAAAGGCCTCAGGCCAGTA
>CANNUR010000225.1 GCA_947523045.1 uncultured Prosthecobacter sp. | reverse complement strand
CAGCGAGCGTGAACCGTACCCGGACGCCACCCCATTCACGCCCGGCGCCACCTGGCAGCTCGGCGGGCTTCAGATCGAATCGCGTTCCACCTGGGGTCACTCCAAGGGCGGCACGACCTTTGTCGTGCAGGGCCTGGCGCGACCGGTCGCCATCGTCGGCGACGCCGTCTTCGCCGGTTCGATGGGGGGCGGCAAGGTCTCCTACGCCGACGCCCTCGCCACCAACCGCCGGGAAATCTTCAGCCTGCCTGACACCACCGTCATCGCGCCCGGACACGGACCCTTGACCAGCGTTGGCGAGGAGAAGGCCCACAATCCGTTTTTCCCCGAGTTCAAGTGAGTCGTGGAAGCCCCACCCGGGGTGGATCGCCCAAGGGCGGTCGCACGGCCCAGAGCGCTTTTGACTCGCCGCGCAAGCGGGCGCATGCTGGCAACATCGCCCGATCCCGGACATCCCGCCTGCCCTCTGGCTGCCTGAAAGGCCTGCTGCTCCTGCTGCTGGCCGGGTTCGTCGGCGCCTGGGCCTTTGCCCAGTGGGCCTTCAATGTTCACAGCAACCTCGTCGCTTGGGCGGTTCGCGACTCGCGCGAGGGCTTGCTGGTGCGGGTGCGTGGCAATGCCTGGAAGAGTCCGTCCCAGGTCACCCCGGCGGAACTGGCCGCCGCGCTGGTCGAGCGCCATCGCGAGCCCGGCTTTTCCTGGCGCTCCCTGCGCGTGCGCCGCCCCGCGGGCGCGCTCGGCCGCCTGGCCCAGGGATTGTTGGGCGCCGAGGTGCATGTCATCACCCTCTCGCCGGATCAGTTTGAGTTCATGACCAGCCACCAGCCGGGTTTCGCCGGCACAACGGCGGCGGAGCGGTTGGCCACGGAAAAACTCTGGTTCGCCGTGACCGCCAACTTCCGCGATCCCGAAGGCCGGCCACTGGGCTGGGTCTGGCATGAGGGTCGGCAGCTCAACCGCGCCTTCCCGGAGTGGAGCGGCTGCTTCTTCGTCAAGGGGGGGCGCCCCTACTTCGGCCCCAAATCCCTGCTCGATGAAGTGCCCGGCGCGATTGAGGAGGGCGCCCAGGTCTATCCCTCGGTGATGAAGAACCACACGATCTTCCCGTACGTCAGCCTCAAGCCCGACGCCTTTTTCGACGGCTCGAAGATCAGCTACCGCTCGCTGGGCGGCATGCGCCGGGACGGCACCCTCGTCTTTGTCCTCTCCGGTTCGGGCGGGGTGATGAATGTCATGGAGGCGGCCGAACTCGCCCTCAAGCTCGATGTCCAGCATGCCACCCTGCTCGACGGCGGCCGCGCCCTTCAATACAGCCTGCGCACCGAGGATGGCCCCTGGCACTTTGCCGCCTTCAACACGCGCCTGGACTTCGGCTCAAAGCTGCTCGAGCGCCAGCGGTCGCCGGTCTTCATTGGCGCGCGCCGGCGCGCGCCGGAGATCATCGCCGTGCCGCCGGAACCCTGACAGACTGCGCGGGTTCAGGCACCGGCGCAATCCGGGCACTGGCCGAAAAACTCGAGCTCGTGGTAGAGCTTTTTGAAGCCCGACTTGCGGGCGATCTGCTTCTCCAGCGACTGCACCGGGCAGGAGATGTCGAGTTTCTCGATGCGGCCGCAGTCGTTGCAAATGAGGTAGTCGTGGTGCTCACCGGGCACGACGAGGATGTAATAGGCGGCGCGGTCATGCAGGCCCAGGCGGCGGATGAGCGCATGATGCTCGAGCTTCATCAGCAGGCGGTAGACCGTGGCCTTGTCGGCACCGCTGCCGAGCAGTGGCGAACCCGCGATGTCGGCCAGGGTGAGCGGCTGACAGGCGCGGATGAGGATGCTCAGCACATCCTCGAGGGCCTTGGTGCGGCGCAGGCCGGCGGCACGGGCGCGCCCCAGGCAGTCGTGCAGCAGCTGCTCCGGTTCGGCGCGAACGCAGCCCTCATGGTGATGGTGATGGTGCCTCGACATAGGATCAATCGGCGACAGGTTTGCGCTGGGCAAAAATCCAGTCGTGCAACTCGGGCCGGGGATAAACCGTGGCGGTGATGAGGTGGCCGGCGCCGGCGAGTTCGGTGTACTGCATCAGCGCGCCACCGGCCGCCTTCACGGCATCGACCATGCTGCGCGAGCGTTCCACCGGCACCTGATCGTCCTGATCGCCGTGAAAAACCCAGAAGGGAATCGTCTTGAGCACCGATGCCTGCTTCGGGTCGCCCCCACCGCACAGCGGCACGGCGGCGGCAAAGATCTGCGGGTACTTGGCGGCGAGATACCAGGTGCCACTCCCCCCCATGCTGGAGCCGGTCAGGTAGATGCGGCTCTCATCGATGGGCAGCTGCTCGGCGAGGTCCGAGATGAGGGCGACAAGGTTGTCGGCCACCTCGTTCTTCCAGCCGATCTCGCGCGACGGACACTGCGGCGCCAGGAAGAAGCAGGGGTGCTTTTTCTGGCTGTCCTCGCTGAGCATCGGCCGCGGCGCGCCGGACATCTGCGACTCGTTGTCGCTGCCGCTCTGACCGGCACCATGCAGCCAAATCAGCAGCGGGTAGCGCTGGCGGCCGTCCCACTTCGGGTTGCCGAGCAATTGGAAATTCAGGCCGCGCTTCGACACCGACTTGGCCGGTTCGCCGGTGAGGAGTCCGGCAAACGGACCGCTTTTCAGCCCCTCGTCGCGCCGGCGCTCGCGCAGCAGCCCGCGCACGTGTTCCTGATCGGCAGCCGAGAGCCGGTCCAGCGGAAGCTTGAAGATTTGAAAATTGCCCGAGTGCTTGACCTTCACTTCGGTCTCGGTGAATTCGAGCAGTTCGCCCTGGAAACTGCCCCCTCCCTCACTGGCGGTCCAGATGCGCGGCGCGGCAGCCACCGCAGTGGCAAGCAGGCAGACGAAAAGCAGGCTGGAGCGAAACATGGCGTATCCTAGCAGCCGCCTCGGCGGAGGCAACCCTGCGCTTGGGGAGCGCTTTCCAGGGGGACTGACGAGAATTTTTCGCAGCTGTGACTTGCCTGTCCCGGCATTCTCAGGCATGATGATAATTATGAAAGCACCCGTGCTCCCCCTCGTGCTCCCCCTCGTGCTCGCTGTGGTCGCCAGCCTTGCCCTGAGCGCCTGCAATTCGATTTCGCCGCGTCTCGGAGCCCGACCGGCCCCGCCCGCACCGCCGACTCCCTACCGCGCCCCGGTGCCTGGAATGTGGATCCGCACGACGAACGATGCCTCCAAGCTCGGCTACGAGTACGGTCGCTACGATCGCCTGCACTGGCGCTTCTCGAACCCGCACCGCTACCGTCACCACATTCGCATTCCGGCGCACTACTACCATGCCTACGTCGACGGCTACAAGGCCGGCTTCCGCGAGGCCCGCTGAACTCCACCGCGTTTCCTCAAGCGCCTCCGGTTCGCCGGAGGCGCTTTTTTATGGGTTAGCCGGCGATGACTGCCGCGCGGGCCTCGGCACCGGTCTTCTCCAGATAATAATCGTAGCCACCGCTGTAGGGCGTCACCACGCCGTCGCTGATGTGCAGGACCTTGGTGGCGAGACTGCGGATGAAGTGCACGTCGTGGGAAATGAACACCAGCGTGCCCTCGAACTTCTGCAGCGCCAGGATCAGGCCCTCGATGCCCCAGATGTCGAGGTGGGTGGTCGGCTCGTCCATCAGCAGCAGGTTGGGCGGATCCACGAGGAATTTCACCAGGTTGAGCCGGCTCTTTTCGCCGCCACTGAGCACCTTGCACTTCTTGAAGACATCCTCGCGCTTGAACAGGAAGCTGCCGAGGATGCTGCGCGCATCATCATCGCGCAGCTCGGGTGAGCAGCGCTTGATCTCCTCGAGCACCGTGCATTCCGGATCCAGCGTGTCGGCACGGTGCTGGGAGAAGTAACCCATCTTGACGTTGGTGCCGAACCTGCGCTCGCCCTTCTGGAAGGGCACCACGCCGGCCATGATCTTCAGCAGGGTCGACTTGCCGGAGCCGTTCGGTCCGACCAGAACCGTGCGCTCGCCCTTCTCGATCTCCAGGTCGAGCCCCTGATAGACCTTCTTCTCGCCGTAGGCCTGGTGGATGTCGGTGAGCTGAATGACACGCTGGCCGCTGCGCTGCGGCTGCGGGAAGTTGAAGCGGAAGGCCTTGCGCAGGGGTTTGGGACGGTCCAGCTTTTCCATCTTCTCCAGCTGCCGCTCGCGGCTCTGCGCCTGGGAGGCCTTGGAGGCCACCGAGCGAAAACGGTCGATGAATTCCTGCATCGCCTCGATCTCCTTCTGCTGGTTCTTCCAGGCCTGGTAGGCACGCTCCCAGTTTTCCTCCTTCTGCTTCAGGTAGGAGCTGTAGTTGCCCTGATACTGAAGGAGCTTGCTGTCCTCGATCTCATACACGGTCTCGATCAGCTCATCCATGAAGTCGCGGTCATGGGAGATGAGCAGGATGGCCCCCGGGTAGTTCTTCAGGTAGTTGCGGAACCAGAGCAGCGACAGCAGGTCGAGGTGGTTGGTCGGCTCGTCGAGCAGCAGCAGGTCGGGCTCGATGACGAGCAGGCGGGTCAGGTGCGCACGCATCACCCAGCCGCCGGAATACTCGCGCGCCGGCCTGTCGAACTCCTCCGGCTTGAAGCCGAAGCCGCGCAGGATCTTCTTGGCCTTGGCCTCGGCCTGCGGGTCGTTGAGGGCGTCGTGCTTGGAATGGGCCTCGTTGTACTCGGCCGAGGCAACGTCGCCACGCGCCTCATGATCGCGCAGGATGACCTCCAGGCGCTCAATTTCGCCGGCGCGGCCGGTGGCGACATCAAGCACGGTTTCATTGCCCACCGGCTCGCTCTCCTGCGGCAGGTAGCCGAGGGTGGTCCACTCGTCGCGGATGACCTCACCGGCGTCGGGCTCATCCTGCTTGAGGACGAGCGAAAACAGGGTCGACTTGCCGGCACCGTTCGGGCCAACCAGGGCCACGCGTTCGGCGTAGTTGACAGTCATGTTCGCCTTGCTGAACAGCGTGCGGGCGTTGAAGGTCTTGGTGACGTCGCGGAGGGTGAGCATGGAACCGGCAACATGGCACCGGAACCGGGCCCGTGCAGCCGCTTTTTTCGGGGGCCGGTGCCCAAGTGGCTCCGGCGAGCCCTGCCCGATCGAAAGGCAGCCTCTCCCGGACCGCCCCAGAGC
>CANNUR010000224.1 GCA_947523045.1 uncultured Prosthecobacter sp. | reverse complement strand
ATCCAGACCTGTCCGGACTCGGACTCGACCGCCACGGCCTCCTCCTTGGGGCCCTCGATCCGCAGGAAGTTTTTCAAGGCGCCCGTGGCCGGGTGGGTCAAACCTAAACCATACCCGAAGAACCCGGCCTTTTCCACCGCATACGACATGGCCCTGTAGGGGTGTTCGATGGCGCGTTCGTAAAAGGTGTCGCCAGCGGTCATGGCGCGCGCCGACATGTGAAAGTAGGCGTCGTAAAACAGGTAGCTGATCATCAAAGCTCCGGCCGCCATCGCCCCCATCAGAATCGTCTTGAAGTAGGTGCCCACACCGATCCGGCCAGCAAAGGCCGGCAGAGCCATGCCGGCAATGACAAAACCGGCAACCACAATCGCTGCACGGGAACCGCCCATCAGGGCATTCACCGCGAGCAGCGGCAGCACGACGCCCGCGAATAGCCACTTCCAGCGGGTTTCACGCACCGTCAGCAACACCAGGCAGAGCGTGATGAAAAACACGACAAAGGTCGTGTGCCCCGTGATGTAGGAGAAGGTGCCGGTGATCCGCGCGCGTTCCATGCCGAAACCAAAACCTGACGCCCCCAATTCCGAACCCTCGCGCTGAGCATAGACGTTCAGGATGCTGGTGGGTCCGGCCTGCCACTGCACCAAGCCCAGCAAACAGATCGGCAGGGCGATCAAAGCAAACCAGGTCAGTTGCCGGGTCATCTCCTGCTCGGTGCGGAACAGGTAGGGCATCATGAACACCAGCGGCAGGTAGTAGAAATAGACCTTCAGACCGAACGCACTCAGAAACACCGAATCGATGTTTGGGTTCAGCGCCCCCAAACCCACCACGACACAGAGCAGGACGATGACAAAACCCGGAATGCGCAATCGGTAGGCGCGCACGTCGAGGTCGGGCGACAGGAAAAACTTCACGTAGGCACCAAACAGGAACACGTCCTTGAGGAAGTACACCAGCTCCTGTCCCTGCGGGAAGGCCCACTTGCGGATGGCCCCCTCCAGCAGGGCCGTGACCAGGGCCACCTTCACCGCCGCCCGCCAGTAGTTGAAACTCCACAGGACAATGACGACCGAGGCCGCCGCCCCGATCATGAGCAGGGTTTTCTTGGGCAATGTCGCCGCCAGCAATAGGGTCTCAGTCATGTCAGGAAAGGGGGTTCAAGCATCAGCAAACGGCTTCCACGCGATGGCGTCCATGCCAAATTCTTCAACCCGGTAGCCGTTTGCACGCAGTTTCGCAGCCACGGCCTCATGCAAATCCCCCAGATGGGCGATTTCAAAGGCAATCAACCAAGCCCCGGCCCTCCGATAGTCCATGCCGAGGAGAATCTGCGCCTCGGCGCCTTCCACATCAAGGAACAGGCAATCCACCGAGCTCAGACCGTATTTTTCCAACAAGGCCTCGACCGTGGTGGCCGGCACCTCGAGCTCACGCATGCCCGCCACACCATGCCGCGAAAGATGCTCCCGATCCAGACTGGCCACAGCGCTGCGCTCCTCCGACTCCGGCACATGCAGGATGAGGTTTTGTCCATCATAGGCCACAGCCAGCGTCTCAAAGAACAGGTTCTTCCGGTGCCGATAATTTTGCCGCAACTGCGCCGCCAGCCAGGGCAGAGGCTCGACGAGCACGCCGACTCCCCGTGATGCCAGGATGAACTCCCGGTAGGGATCGAGGGAGATCCCATCATTGGCGCCCAGCTGCAGGAAGCTGAAATCCTCGCGCCCCCCCAGCAGTTCCTGCAAGCGTGCACCGAACGGAGTCGTGATGCCCAGCTTGCGTTTGCCCTTCTTGAGCAGGTCGTACAGGCTTACAGGAAGATGTCGGCTCCAGTTCATGGGAATCAAATCTTGAGGCAACTGCCAAATCCAAGCCGGGCATCAGCTCCGCTCAGTGCGATGGACCAAACGGTGCAGCACCGCCTCATACGCCGCCACCACCGCCCCGGCCCGATGCCGCTCCAGGTGGGCTGCCACCGCCGCCGGATCCGGTCGAGGCACCGCCTCAATCGCGTGAGCGAGGGACTCGGCATCGCCCGAAACAAAGACGCCACCACAGGGTCCCACCGCTTCCGGCAGACCACCGCCATCAGAAGCCACCACCGTGCAACCGCTGGCCGCGCCCTCCAGAGCGACAATGCCAAAGGGCTCGGCCCAGCGCGAGGGCACCACGAGGATCCGATGGGCATTCATCAGTCGCGCCAGTTCCTCGCCCCGCTTCGGCCCGGTGAAGCTGACGCGATCCGCCACCTTCCACTCCTCCGCCCGCCAAACCAGGGCCGCCGCTTCCGGGCCGTCGCCAACGATCGTCAGTCGTCGCCCGGGCAGACGGGCCAGCGCCTGCAGCAGCAAATCCGCTCCCTTGTCGGAGACCAGGCGACCGACAAACAGCAGGTCGCGGTTGCGCGGAACCTCCGGTCGCAAACGGAACAGGGCATCGTCATAGGGATTCGGAATCACGTCATGCGCCAGGCCGAGGTCGCGACCGATGGCGGCACTGCAGGTGACATTGCGGGCGAAGCGACAGGCCAGCCGCTTCAAGCGGGTTGGCCAGGTCATCGGCGCGTCGCCGGCCTCGCGCAGCCAGGTTTGATGGCTGACCAGCAGGGGCTTGCGCGTCAGGCTCCAGGGCAGCAAGCCCTTCAGGCTGATCTGCGCCTGCACCACGGCATCGGCCCTGCCCAGCCAGTAGGCCTTGGCAAAAAACGAGGCACCGCGCACCACCCGGAAGGAAAAGGGCTCGGCCACCCCGGGCTCAAGTTCCGACTCGCACAGCACCACAACCTCATGCCCGCGCGCCTGCAGGCCGCCGGCCAGCATCGCCGCAAAGGCCTCCAACCCGCCAATCATCGGGTAAAAAGCCGGGGAATGAACCACGATTTTCATACAGTCGCCCTCACGCTCCGAGTGAGGTTTTTCCAAGCGCGTCACTCGGAGAGTAACGGCCACTTTCCAGATACGCTCGCGCCGTCGCTGCCAGCGAATGCCCATCATACCAGCGGCGCAGCTCGGTCTGCACGGTCGCCAGCTCCGCCCCCTGCCCGACCGACCCGGCAGCAAGGTAGTGTCGCCCCTCCTCCAGACCCTCGGACAACCGGCCGCGCCCGCGCGTCAGCAGGGGCACGACGCCGAAAGCGGCATAGGCGGCGAGCACGCCGGACTTGCCGAGGAAGTCCGGATTGTACTCCAGCACCCCGCAGCGGGCGGCGCGCAGTTCCTCCGCCATCGCCTCCGGCTCCAGCACGCCCGTCTGGCGCACGGAATGCCGCTCGGTCAGCGACGCCGGCACTTCGAGAGGATGGCTGACCACGACGAGTTCGTTCAGTTGCAACTGCCGCATCGCCGCCTCGACCTGCGGCCAAAACCCTTCCGAGCGCGACGGCCCGCCACCAAACAGCAGCAACCGCGCCGGCCGCGCCCCTGGCGACAGCGGATCGACCGACTCGCCGAAGTTCGAGAACACGGGTCGCGCCATCACCGACATCGACACCCGCGCGCGCAGCCACTCGGCCGAGGCCTGGCGATTCGTGAACACCGCGTCGCTCAGTCGCGCCAGGCTCGCAGCGACGTGCCGCTGCAGGGGCGACATCCAGAACGCGCTCGTCCAGGGCGGACCCCCGGCATAGAGTTCATGAAACATCGTCAGCACTCGCACCCCCGGGCACTCGCGGCGCAGGCGGCGCAAGTCGCGCAGAAGCCCCAGCGGCGCGCCGCGGCGCGCATAGCCATACCCGGAGTAATGCACCAGCCAGGTCACCGCTCCTGCCTGCGTCGCCGAACGCCGCAGCGCGTGTCGCCAGTCGCTCGCCCCATGATACGGCACCAGCACCGACTCCACCCCCTGCGCCGCCAGCGCCGTCGCCAGCCCCCGCGCATGATCCCCCACCCCGCACACCGGCGGCGGCAGACGAGGGATGAGATGGAGGAAGACCATGCCGGTTTAAAGTTGAAGGTTTAATGTTTAAAGTTGGAGGCGGAAGATGAACCTGAGATGATAGCTGATGGTTGATAGTTGATGGATAAAGCCCCAAGCCCCTGCCTGCGCCTCCATCAACCATCAACGATCATCCATCAACTTCCCCACTGAACCAGAGATGATGGCTGATGGTTGATTGTTGATCGAAAAACCCAAAGCCCCGGCCCGCCGGCTCTGAGATCCATCAACCATCAACGATCATCCATCAACTTGGCTTCGAAGCGCAGCCGCGCTTCGAGAAACGCCCCCACGATTTTTTATCCGACAACTTCCAACTTTAAAGCTTAACCCCCAACTCTTTGCCCAACTTTAAACCTTAAACTTTAAACTCTTAACTTCAGGAATTTGGCAACCTCTTCCCGGTACTTCTCCGGCGTGAACCGGGCGGCGAAGGCCTGGCCGATGCGACCCTGCTCGGCGGCGCGTTCGGGCTGCTCGGCGTACCAGCCGATTTTGTCGGCGAGATCAGTCACGTCCATCGCGCGCACGCGCCAGCCGGGATGCGGCACGGGCGCGCCGCAGTGGTCGCTGACCAGGGCCGGGGTGCCGCAGGCCATGGCTTCGAGGGCGACAAAGCCAAAGGAGTCGGCGACCGACGGCAGCACAAACAGGTCGTGCTCGCTGTAGAGACGGCGCAGGTCGGCCTTGGTCTGCGGTGGCAGCAAGCGCACCCGGCCTTCATAGGGAGCGAAGCGCTCGCGCAGGGCGGCATCGACCCGCCCCACCAGGGTCAACTCCCAGGACCCGCGACCGCGCTCGAAGGCCTCCAACAAAAACGGCATGCCCTTGCGCAGGGTGATCGAGCCGGCAAACAGCACCCGCAGCGGCCCGGGCTGGCGCGCGGTCACTGGCTCGGCATGCCAGAGCGCCGGATCCACCCAGAGCGGAATCTCAACCTGACGCGCCGGATCGAAGCCCGCGCGCTCGAAACTGCGGCGGTGCATCTCGGAATAGACCAGTCGCCAGTCGGCCAGTTCATACTCGCGCTGCTTGCGCGCCGCCATCGCCGGATCTTCCGGCACCAGCCCCGCCGGCAGGCGTGCGCGCTCGGCCGCCTCGCGCATGATTTCGTCAAGCCAAATCGGATGGAATTGAGGGCAGTCGAGCACGCGCAACGCACCGAGTTCGCGTGCGACCTCAAAGCTGTGCTGGGCGCAG
>CANNUR010000223.1 GCA_947523045.1 uncultured Prosthecobacter sp. | reverse complement strand
GGCCAAGGGGTCGAGGATGGAGCCGAGGCGGCTGCGCTGGTTGAAGCGACGGGCGACAAAGCCGTCGACGGCATCGCTGACGGCCGCCAGGGCGAAGACGGCGATGGTCCAAAGGCGCAGGGATTCGTCGGCCGCGCCCGCCGCGACGCTGGCCCCGTAGTAGATGGCCAGACCCACGAAGACCGGGATCAGCAGGATGCGGAAGATCGTGATTTGGGTGGCAAAGGTCACGGCGGCGTGCGGGGGCTCCGGTCTAGGTTTCAACCTTACGCCCGGTTGCGGGTGGATGCAACGGCAGCCGCTGAATTCTGCTCGACAACGACCTGTCGCGCCGGCTAAAACGGGCGCGTTCGCATGAAAAGAATCCCCTTTACCCGTCGCCAGTTCCTGACGCGCTCCGTCGCCGCCCTGGGTTTCCCCAGCATCATCCCCGCCAGCGTGCTCGGGCAAAACGCCCCCTCGAACCAGATCACCATGGCCGTCTTCGGCTGGGGCATGATGGGGCCGGGCAACACGAACAAGTTCATGGCCGAGACCGACTGCCGCGTGCTCGCCGCCTGCGACATCGACAAGCGCAACCTGGAGAAGGCGGTCGGCACGATCAACGGTTACTACAAAAACAGCGACTGCAAGGCCTACCACGACTACCGCGAGGTCATGGCGCGCACCGACATCGACACGGTCATGCTCGCCCTGCCCGATCACTGGCACGCGCTGACGGCGATTGAGGCGGCCAAGAACGGCAAGGACATCTACGGAGAAAAGCCGCTGGCCCGCACCATCGCCGAGCAGCAGGCCATCGTGCGCGCCGTGAAGCGCTTTGGCCGCATCTGGCAGACCGGCTCCTGGCAGCGCAGCGAGGACAACTTCCGCATCGGCGCCGAGGTCGTGCGCAACGGCCTCATCGGCAAGCTGACCCAGGTCGAGGTCGGCCTGCCTTCCGGCCACAACGACTTCGCCAAGACCGGCGACAAGCGCAGTGTCACGCCGCCGCCGCCCGAGCTCGACTACGAGATGTGGATCGGGCCCTCGGCCATGCAGGACTACATCGAGTGCCGCGTGCACAAGAACTGGCGCTGGGACTACAACATCGGCGGCGGCCAGTTGCTCGACTGGATCGGCCACCACTGCGACATCGCTCACTGGGGCATGGACATGGACGGCAGCGGTCCGCGCGAGGTCTTGCCGATCCAGGTCGACATGCCGCCGCGCACCGACATCTGGAACACCGCCACCCGCTATCGCGCCGAGGCGAAGTACGAGGGCGGCGTGGTCATGACCATTGCCGGCGGCCACGACGACATCCGGATGGGCACACGCTGGATCGGCACGGACGGCTGGGTGCACGTCAACCGCAACGGCGCCTACGACTCCTCCAACCCGGCGCTCAAGCAGGTCATCAAGAAGCGCGAGGGCGACAAGGTGGTGGAAGCCGCCAAGGCGCCGAAGCTCGGCGACGACGTCATCAAGACCCGCCTCTACGAGACGCCGGGCCATCACCGCAACTTCCTCGACTGCGTCAAGAGCCGCAAGCCGACCGTCACACCGGTCGAAACCGCCCACCGCAGCGCCGTTCCAGGCCACCTCGCCCTCATCGCCTTCCTGGTCAACCGGCCGGTGAAGTGGGATCCGGTCAAGGAGGAGATCGTTGGCGATCCCGAGGCCTCGAAGCTGCTCGGCCGCGAGTACCGCGCGCCGTGGAAACTGGAGGCGTGAAGGCTTCTGCGGCCATGAGGTTTGCCGTCTTGTTGCTGCTTCTGGCATCCTTCGCCAGTGCCACTCAGTTGGCATTGGTGATCGTCAAACAGCCACTTTATCTACACGGGGCCGACACAGACAGCGCGATCCAGGTGGTGGATGTGCCGGTGGCTTATGCGGCTTCCCATCCGGAATCGTATTTCGCGGCCATCCATTTGCCCTTCGTGCCGGCAACGAACGGTTCCTGGCGCGAGCCTGCGGACATCAACATGGCTTCGGTCTATGGTCTCCGTGTGTCCTGCGTGGAAACGAGCGGTTCACCCGTGCGGGAATGGCGTATCACCGTGGATGCCACCGCTGCCAAGCGACCGGAAGGGTATCCCTTCACGGTGGATCAGGTGATCGATGCCACGGTGACCTGCATCAAGGTCATGGCTCCGCCTGTGCCGGAATCGGAGCGCAAGGTGATCCTTGAAATTCTCCGCCCCGGGCCTTGAGACCGCGGTCACCCTCACGGCGTCACCCAGACTTCCGTGCCGACCGGCACGCGGTCGTAGAGATCGATCATGTCGGCATTGCGCAGGCGCACGCAGCCATGGCTGGCGGGGCGGCCGATCGCGGCCTCGTCGTTGGTGCCGTGCACGTAGATGTAGCGGTCAAAGCTGTTGGCGTTGCGCCGCTCCCGGCCGTCGAGGCGGAGGATGCGGGTGAGCACGAGATCCTCCTGCGTGTCCATGCCCGGCTGCCAGAGGCCGACCGGCTGGCGCGACTTGAAGATGGTGCCGGCGGGCGCGCCGTCGCCGTGCTTCTCCTTGACGGTGAAGCGGCCGACCGGGGTCCGGTAGCTGCCCTCGGTGAAGCCGAGGCCGAACTTCGAGGTGCTGCAGGGCCACTGGCGGATGAGTTGCGGGCCCTCAAACAGGGACAGGGTCTGGGTGCCGACGCAGACTTCGAGGCGGAGCGGGGCGGGGGACATGAGGCATTCAACGGTCGGCCGGCGCCGGTGTTGCGAGGCCGTGGCGTTCGGCGACCGCGCGCACGGCGCTTTCAAGGAAGGGTGTGTTGGCCGGCGACCTCTGTTCGTCCTCGCTCCAGCGCGTCAGTCCGCGGGCCTGAAAGGCGAGGTCATCGGCCCGGCCGAGCTCGGCCAGCAGGTCGCGAACGAAGATCCAGCCGGCCAGATCGAGGTCGCGCAGCACGGGCTGGCCATTGACGTAACGTCGCTCGGTCAGCGACGCGGGCAGCTCCGGCAGGCGGCGCTCGGCATCGACCCGCAGCAGCAGGGGTTCCCAGTACTGGCCGGCGGTTTCATAGGCGAGATCGTCGAGCTTGAGCGGCGTGGCCGGCGGCCACACCGCCGCCTTCAGGCCGCGACTGACTGCGCCCGCGCCGAGGCCGGCCTCCGACCAGCGGGCCGTGCCCTCGGTGAACCAGCGGTTCTTGAAATAGGTCGCGCCGTTCTGGATCAGGTGGAAAAACTCGTGGGCGGGCGTCAGGTTTTCGGTCGCCTTCACCGAGCTGGCGACGCTGAAGCCGAGCGAGCGGGTGCCGGGTGGATCGCCGGGTTTGCGGTAGGACTGCAGTTCGTCGTAGGCGATGCCGTTGGCGCCGAGCGTGTCGCGGTGCCGCAGGTGGACATCGAGAAACGCCGCCTCGCGGTAACGCTCGCTGGCGAAGGGATCGGGGTAACCGAGCGCGCCGATCCAGAGGTCCCGGGAGGCGAGGATCTGTGTGGCGATGTCCTCGACCTGGTCGGGGGTGCCGTTGCCGTTGGCATCGGTCGGGTCGACCGCGTGCCGGCCCTCGAGGGCATAAAAGATGCGCAGTCGGCCCTCTCGATGCATCCGCTCCGGTCGAACCTCCGGCTCGGCCGCGCCCGCGGCGGCGAGGGCGAGCAGGGCGGGCACGAGACGGAGGTGTGGCATGCTCAGAGCGGTCGATCGTAGATCTTCTGGCACACGGCAGCCGGACCCTCGGCGGCGCGGTTGGGGTCGAGGATCGTGATGCCGTCCTCGCCAAAGCGGGCGGTGACCGGTGCACCCTTGCCTTCCTGCAGGTACTGGAAGTTGAGGTCGCGCACCCGTGCGGCGGCATCGACGATGGCGCAGGTGATGCGGGCGTCCTCGGCGGTGGGGTAGAGGTCCGCGACGGCGTCGCGGCTCTCGCCGGCGAACTTGACGCGGGCGACGGCGACCAGGCCGACCGTCAGGCTGTCGACCCCGTAGCCGACGTAGGCCTTGCTGCCATCGGCGCGCAGGACATCGCGGGTGAAGTGGTTGTTGCTGGTGCGCGAACCGCCGCCGGCGTTCCAGAAGCGGAAGCCGCGGTACTGCTGGTCGCTCTCCACCTTGCCGTCGGCACCGACGATTTCATGGCCCTGGTTGACCGGGCCTTCGAAATCCGCCGGGGTCACCCAGTTGTTGTTGAAGGCAATGCTCATGCCGTTGGCGAAGTCGACCCGCACCTGCACGGCGTCGTAGGCGTTGATGCCGTCGCGCACGAGTCGCTTCTTCTGACCGACCGCGGTGAGCGCCACCGGCTTCGACTTGTAGTAGGACCAGATCAAATCGGTCCAGTGCGGGCCGACGTAGCTGAAGGGGTCGCTGCTCTCGACCCACTTGAAGGTGCTGGTGCTGACTTCCAGCGGTTCTTCCAGGTAGGCGGTGCCGTAGAGCGGCGCGCCGATGCGCTTCTGGATGTCGTCGCGGATGCGCAGGTGGTCGGGGTCGTAGCGCTTGTGCATGTCGACGGCGACGATGCAGTTCTTCGCGACGGCGGCGGCGATGATCTCGTCGGCCTCCTGGATCGACAGGCACATCGGCTTTTCGGTCAGCACGTGAACGCCCTTGGCGAGGGCGGCGAGGATGGGCTGGGTGTGCAGGTGGTCGGGGGTGGCCACAGCCAGCACGTCGAGGTCGGGGAAGTCGCGCAGGATGTCATCCCAGGGGGCATCGCCAAAGTAGGCCTTGGGTTCATGGCCGGTCCAGTCCCTGAAAGCGGCGGCCGACTTGCGGGCGGAGGCTTCGGAACGGGTGGCGACGGCGACCAGGTCGAACTGCACCGGGGCCAGGTCGCGGCTGAAACGGTCGAGGCCAACGCGGGCGAGCTGGCCGGCGATGCCGAAGCGTTGGAGGTCGGCGTAGGCGCGCAGGTGGACGTCGCCGCCGAACATGCCGGCGCCGACCAGGGCGATTTTCACAGTGGGTTGCATAGGCTGAGTGTAGAGGACAGGGGGCGACCGATTTTGGCAAGGAAACAGGCAGATATCGAAATGACCAAGACTGGCATTCAGGTGACAGCGAGATGGGGAGGGAAATCAAGGAATGCGAAATATTTTGATTTATTTCAAATTGAAAGTATGGGAAGTTGTTCAGTGCCAGGCTTTTGTCACTTCGCTGTCCAGCAGGGGTGACATTTGCCGGGTGCCTTTTTTCAGCAGCATGACATCCCTGCCTGAGTTCTTGTGGCG
>CANNUR010000222.1 GCA_947523045.1 uncultured Prosthecobacter sp. | reverse complement strand
GGTGTCGAGACTGCCGTCAGTGTTGAGTCGGGCGATGCGGTTGAGCGTCGTGCCGTTGAAGTTGGTGAAGCTGCCACCGATGAGGATCTTGCCATCGGGCTGTGCGATCGCAGCGTTCAATTCGGCGTTCGGTCCGGAGCCGGGATTGAAGCCGGCATCGGCACTGGCATCCCCGTTGAGCTGATCGATGTAACTGGTGGCAGTGCCGCGGACGGTGGTGAAGGAACCCCCGATGTAAACACCTTCCTCGGCCACGGGAACGACGACGTTGACGCCCGCATCCAAGCGCGCTTCAGTGTTGAAGCCGGAGTCCAGATCGCCGGGGAATTCGTCAGCGAGGGTTGCTTGTTGGCTGGCTATCAGGCAGAGGGCAAGCAGGGGCAGGCGATATTTCATGGCGGCAGGGCAGGGGGGAAGCGCTTGGCGGAAATCCTTTGTCATGCTCCGCTCGAAGGCTGAACGGCGACGGATTTCAACGATGATGCGTTTGAGGCAATGCATCGGCATGCCGTAAAAAGCCCAGATGAGACGGTATGCAAGCCCGGATACATCAGGTGCCGCCTTTTTTTGACGTGTTGGAAGCGTGAGTGACCTTCGTCGCACCACGAATTTCTTCGACACGTTGTGCGCTGCGCATGCTATGTTGAGTCATGTCCGAGCCGGTCACGTATTTTATTGAGCGAGAACAGCACGGCTTCGTGCGCGCCGCGGTGGTGTCGCCCGAGCTGGTGCTAGGCAACGTCGCGCGCAACGAAGAATTCATTGCCAACGAGTTGCGCCGGCTCGCCGGCGATGGCTGCCGGGTGGTGGTTTTTCCGGAGCTCTGCCTGACCGGGTACTCCTGCGCCGATCTCTTTCATCTGCCCGCCCTGCAGCAGCAGGCGCTGGCGGCGTTGCGGCGTCTTGCCGAGGCCACGGCCGGCTTGGGCGCACTGGCTGTCGTCGGTCTGCCGCTGGCGGCCGACGGCCGGCTCTACAACACGGCCGCCGTGCTCGGCGCGGGTCGCATCCTCGGTTATGTGCCGAAGTCCTTCCTGCCCAACTCGGGCGAGTTTTACGAGCGGCGCTGGTTTTCGCCAGCCCACACGCTGACCGCCACCGAGATCGACGGCATCCCCGCCGGCACGGACCTGCTGTTCGAGGTCCGCGACCAGCCCGGCCTGGTGCTCGGGGTCGAGATCTGCGAGGACCTGTGGACGGTGCAGCCACCCTCCGGTCGCGCCGCACTCGCCGGGGCGACCGTGCTGGCGAATCCGTCGGCCAGCAATGAATGGTTGGGCAAGGCACCCTATCGCCGCGGTTTGGTGCAGCAACAGAGCGCCCGCTGCCTGGCCGCGTATCTCTACGCCAGCGCCGGTGCCGGCGAGTCCTCGACCGACACCGTGTACTCCGGCCACTGTTTGATCGCGGAGAATGGCATGCTGCTCGCGGAAACTGAGCGATTTGCATTTGAAACGCGCACGGCCAGCGCTGATCTCGACCTGCAGCGGCTCGCCCACGAACGCCAGCGCAGCGCCGCCTTTCGCGATGAGTCGCCGGACAAGGTGTTTCGCCGCATCACCTGTGAACTGGGCGCAGCGGCCGGCGGCGCTGCGGAGTTGCAGCGACCGCTGCTGCCCCAGCCCTTCGTGCCGCCGCCGGGCGCGGACCGCGACGCTACCTGCCGCGAGATCTTCGCCCTCCAGGCCACGGGTTTGGCGCGGCGCCTGCACCAAACCAAAAGCGTGACCGCAGTGATTGGACTTTCCGGCGGGCTTGATTCGACGATCGCCCTGCTGGTCGTGCTCGACGCCTTGGAGCGCGCCGGCCTGCCGCGTTCGGCGGCGCCGGCGGTGACGATGCCGGGCCTGGGCACGACCGCGCGCACCCGTGGCAACGGCGAAAAGCTTGCCGAGGCGCTGGGTGTGCCCCTGCGCGTCATCCCGATCGGGCCGGCCGTGGAACAGCATTTCCGCGACATCGGCCACCCGCCCGACCGGCACGACGTCACCTTTGAAAATGCCCAGGCGCGCGAGCGCACGCAGATCCTCATGGACGTCGCCAACCAAACCGGCGGCCTGGTCGTCGGCACCGGCGACCTCTCCGAGGCGGCGCTTGGCTGGTGCACCTTCAATGGCGATCACATGTCGATGTACCACGTCAATGCCGGCGTGCCGAAGACGCTGGTGAAGTGCCTCATCGAGTGGTGCGCCGCCGAGCGGCACGCAAATGAGGCGGGTGCCATCCTGCATGACATTGTCGCCACGCCGATCTCGCCCGAGCTGTTGCCGGCCGGTGCCGATGGCGGCATCGCGCAGCGCACCGAAGATTTGGTTGGGCCCTACGAGCTGCACGACTTTTTCCTCTATCACTTCGTCCGCCACGGTTGCGGGCGCGCCAAGCTGCGCTACCTCGCCGGCCTGGCCTTCGCCGGCACGCATGAATCGCCGGTGATTGAAAGGTGGCTCGACGTGTTCCTGCGCCGCTTCGCGCAGAGCCAGTTCAAGCGTTCGTCGATGCCGGACGGTCCCAAGGTGGGCACCGTGGCGCTGTCGCCGCGCGCCGACTGGCGCATGCCCAGTGACTGGTCGGGCCCGCTCGGCTGAGCGGGCCGCTGGGCCGTTCAGCGTGCCGCCTGGGCGCGCACCTTCTGGTGTTCGAGGATGGCTTGGCGCGCCTCGGTCTCGCGGCCGGCTTTGCGCTGCGCATGGGCAAGGTTGAGCCAGGCCTGCGGATGGCGCGGCTGCAGGCGCACGGTGCGCTGCCAGGACTTCGCCGCCTCGGCGTGTTCGCCACGGTGCTGATGCAGCAGGCCCTGATAATACCAGGCATCGGCCTGGTCCGGCGCCAGTGACAGGCTGCGCCGCACGGCGGTCTGAGCTCCGTCGTGATCGCCGAGCTTGCCGCGCACGCAGGCGAGCAGGTAGTGGGCGCGGGCGTTGTCGGGCGCCAGCAGTGTCGTCCGCCGCAGGGCGTCGTCGGCGCGGGTGAGGTCGCCCTCGCGGGCGAGATGCCCTGCCAGCAGCAGCCAGGCCTGGGCGTCGTCCGGGCGCTGATCGACCGCCAACTGCAGCGCCTCGCGGTCCTCGTCGGCGGCCTTGGCCGCCTCGGGGCCGGCACGCAGGCGGGCGACAGCGAGCTGGTGCCAGTAGAGGCCGGCCTTGGGGTCGAGGGCGACCGCCTTGCGCTGGCAGTTCAGTGCCTCGGGGCCGGCGTTCAAGTGCAGGGCGTTGAGGCCGAGCAGGGCCCAGCATTCGGCACTGCGCGGGTAGCGGCGCGCCAGCGGCAGCAGCTTGCGCAGGGCGGCGGCGAAGCGCTTCTGCTCGAGCAGCCGGAAGGCCTCGACGAAGGCGGGATCGTTCGTCACCTCGCGCAGGCCGGGCCGGCGCGGCAGTTCGGAGAGCGGGCGCAGCGGCGCGCGCGCCTCGCGCAGCCGCAGGGCGGCGGCGTCGGCGGGCAGGGCAAAGTTTTTCCAGCTTTTCAAGGGCACGGCCAGGGCGACGAGGGCGATCAGGCGACCCTCGGCATCCAGCACGGGCGAGCCGACGGCGCCGGGAGAATCGTCGCCGCGCACGTTCAGCCAGCCGAGGCCGGTGACGGCGGTATCGGCCTGGACGCGTGCGCCGGCTAGCACCAGGCCGCGCTTTTCCGAGACAGCGAGCACATGGGCGTCCTGCTCGGTGGTGAAGTCGTGGCCGGGCGCGAGCTCAATGGGAAGGGTTTCGGTCTCCTCCGCCTGCAGCAGGGCGGTGCCGGTGACGAGATCGACATGGTAAAAGCCGCGGACGCGGCTGCTGGTGCCATCGGCGTGCTGCAAGGTGACATAATCGACGCGTTCGGCGATCTCCGGATGCAGCAGGCCGGCGTCGGTGAGCAGGACGCCGTCGGGACTGACGTACGAGCCAACGCCGGTGGCGAGCAGCGCGCCGAACTTGTCCCAGACACGCACCGAGGCCACGGAGCCGGCGACGCGCGCGCCGAGGCTGAGCAGGCGCCGTTCTTCGGCGGTGGGTTCCGGCGCTGCTTCCGGCACTTCGACGGGCATGGGCAGCAGGGGCGGCAGCAGGTCGGTGTTCCATTCGGGTTCAGCCGCTGGCGCGTCCGCGCCGCCGAAGAGCAGCAGCGGGTTTTCGTATGAGTCGAGGTCGATCGGCGGGCCGGGTTCGGGCAGGGCAGGGGCCTCCGGGCGCGGCGCCAGCGGGTTGAGCACGGCGTCCGGCAGAGGCGGTTTTTCGGCACGGGCCGCCACTGCCAGCAGCAGGGCGGGCAACAGCACGAGCCGGATGCGGGAGAGCGCGTGCGGAATCGGCGGCAGGAAGCGTGTCATGTCAGTCAAGGTTAGGCGACGGCCGCGCCTGCGCCCCGCCGGCTTTGTGACAAATTCTTCACAGCGAACTCATTTCACCGCAGGCTTGGGTGCTTTAAGGGCAGCGCCAAGCGCATGATCCAGATCTCTCTGTTCCGCACCGCCGCCTGCCTGCTCGCGGCCCTCAGCCTGTCCACCCTCTCCGCCGCCGCGGAGCTGGAGTTGAAATCCCTGGGTGCCCTGGCCGAAGGTGCCAAGCCGAAGCGCAAGATGGGGCCCTACGTCAGTGTCATGGCCGGCGAGACGCTTGGCCAGACCGGCACCGCCCGTGTTGGCTCGCGCGCCTTCCCGGTCGAGGACATCGACGGCAGTGCCGTGTTCAGCGTTGAGGTCGGACGCACCTGGGACATGCGCCGGGTGCCGGTGGAATTTTCGCTCGCCGCCGAGGCGACCTTCACCTCCACGACCCTGCAGGGCTCGGTGTCACCGGCGCTGCTCGCCAATGACCAGATCGCCGAGTACCAGGCTGACATGAACTCGCTGATCTTTAGCCTGAACAGCACCTTTGCGCTCGACCTGCACCGCTACCGCGCGCGTCTCGGCCGTTTCTGGGGCGGCTTCAAGCCCTACCTCGGCGGCGGTCTCGGCGGCGGTCAGGTTTGGTTCCGCAACGCCACGGCGAAGTCCGCCGACCAGGTGCAGGGCGGCACCACCCTGCCGGGCGAGGCCGTGCCCTTCAGCATCGACGAGTTCATCAACGTCTGGAACTGGCGCGCCGGCCTCGAATGGACCTGGGAGGAGCGCTACTCGGTGTTCGCCGAATACCGCAAGACCTACTTCGGCGACCTCGACGACCTGCGCAATTTCCGCTCCGACGGCTACCTGGTCGGCTTCCGCTA
>CANNUR010000221.1 GCA_947523045.1 uncultured Prosthecobacter sp. | reverse complement strand
GCACTTCAGCAAAGCCACTCCCTCGCAGAACAGCCGATCAGCCCCCCTTTTTTCAGGGGCTGTGGGATGCCTGTGATCTGAGATTTGAGATTTGAGATTCATCCGACAGGTCGATCCTGAATGCCGAGGGCCTTTTCCAGTTCCTGTTCCAAATAGAGGGCCTGGTCGAGTTCGAGGCCGCTGAGCAGTTTGTGGCGCGTGCCGGTGTCAGTCACCGACCAGAGTTGCCAGCTGATGCGCAGGCCGTTTTTGCCTCGCGAGACATGGCGCTTGCAGAAGAGCTGGCGGATCTGCGCCGTCGCGATTTCTCGGGGGGCGGGCCAGGGCAGGGGAACGTGGCGGATCTGCAGCACGCCGCGTTCCACCGTCACACGCGTGCGATTGACGAACGAGGCAGCAGCGAAGTAGCTCAGGAAGAGACCGACGAGGACATGCAAAATCGGCAGTAGCATGGCGATGTCCCGCGTGCCGGATTCGACGACCATGATGTACCAGAACACCAAAAAGCCGTCCCAGAGCATGCAGAAGAGCAGCAGGCCGATGGCTGCGGGAGTGAACCAGGCGCGGGTGATCTGGATGCCGTGCAGAGTCTGCCCAAAGGTCATGCCCTTGGGCAGCGCCAGGGGTGCGCGCCGCTGCACCGGAGCCTCGTCCAGGCCAAAGCGGGTCGTCAGGTTCATCTGCGCGCCGCAGCCACTGCAGGTCGCCAGTCCCGCCGCGAGGTGGACTTCCTCCTGGCTTATCGGAGCGGCGCAGGCAGGACAGATCAGAGCGGTGAGTGACATGAAGGCCAGCCTAACCGAAGGCGCTGCACCTGCCAAGCCGGATCGATGCATCCGGGGTGAGGCTGCGCCCCCTGCCGCCAAGCCCAAGCCCCGGGTGGAAATTGAGGTTGTTCGCGCCCGGGCCGTTCCCGTAGAATGCGGGCGTGAATCGGTCCCGCTGGCTCCTGCTCATCCTGCTGCTGGCGGGGGCGGGTTGGCTGGGCTGGCAGCGCTTGGCGTCAACGGGGCGTGGGACGGTTGAAAATGCGGCGGGGGTTGCCAGCAACGCAAGGGTTTCAGAAACCGCACCGGGTGGGGTGGCCGGCCCAAGTGCCGGCAGTTTTGTCAAACTTGAGGTGCGGCCGCCGCCAGCCTTGTCGGCCGCCGAGGCGGCATTCCAACGCGGCTTGCAGCCGCGCATCTTGCCGGCCAAGGAACCCCTGCAGATCCCGCCAGGGCGACATCTGCGGTTGAGCGTCAAGTGGGTCGACGACCTCGCCGCCCGCGCCGCTCCGGATGGTCGCCTGCGCGTGATCGGTGAGGATCCGGCCCGGCTTGAGTTGCTGGAGCGCCTGGCCCGCAGCGAGGACCTGCGTTTCGCGCGCCTGCACACGACCGACGACGCCGCACTTACCGCCCTGCGCCGGCGGGCCGCCGAGGCCAGCGGCCGTGCCCAGCCGGATCTGGCCTCGCAGGTGGAGGTCTTGCTGGCGAAACCGGAGCGCGAGCGGGTGATCGCCCTCGCTCGACGCCTGCATGCCCTGGCCGAAGTCGAATACGCGGAGCTCGAATCGCTCGACGCTCCGCCGCCACCACCCGCGGTGGACATCGCCCCAACGACGCCCCTGCACGAGTCTCTGCAAACCTACCGCGCCGCGGCCTCGGGCGTCGATGTCGGGCATGTCTGGTCGCGCTACGGCATCCGTGGGGACGCGACCCTGCGTGTGACGGACTGCGAGTACCAATACAATCCGGCTCACGAGGACCTCGCCGGTCTGGTGCAACTGCAGCCAAAGGTGGTGTCGATGTACACGGCGTTCGGTGACGACCATGGCACGGCGGTGCTCGGCGTGCTCGCCTCGGGCTGGAATGCCTACGGCACCACCGGCAGTGTGCCGGACTGCCCGGTCTGGTTTTATCCGGAGTTCTCCGAACTGACGACCGGTTCGCAGAGTCGCGCGGCCTGCGTGACCGCCGCCATCGCCGACTCCTCGGCCGGCGATGTCGTCATGCTGGAGATGCAAGCCGACGGACCGGCCTCGGGATCGAGCGATTATGTGCCGGCTGAGTTCAACCTGAGTGTCTGGAATGCGGTGAAGACCGGTAGCGACGCCGGCGTGATCACGGTTGCCGCGGCCGGCAACGGCAATCAAAACCTCAACGACACGGCGCTGTTTGCCGGCTACCAGGGGCGCGGCGACAGTGGTGCGATCATCGTCGGGGCCGGCAGCACGGAGCGGGCGAAACTGAGTTTCAGCACCCACGGTGCGCGCGTCAATCTGCAGGGCTGGGGCAACAGTGTTTTCACCACCGGCTATGGCGGCTACGCAACCTACGGCGGCGATGCCAACCAGCGCTACACCTCGTCGTTCAGCGGCACCAGTTCGGCGACCCCCGTCGTGACTTCCGCCGTCGCCCTGCTGCAGTCGGTGGCGATCCGTCTGCTGGAACGACGCCTGAGCCCCGCTGAAATGCGAGAGCTGTTGGTCGACACCGGCCGCGCGCAGACCGGCGCCAACGCCACCACCGCGCCGATCGGGCCGCTGCCGAATCTGGCGGCGGCCTGCGAAGCACTGTTGCAGCTGGAGCCTCCGACTCTGGCAACGTGGTCGAGTTGGGGGCATTACCACCTGGGCAACGGTGAGCCCGATCCCGAGGGCGATCCCGACGGTGATGGTTTGGGCAACCTGCTCGAGTTCCTGCTCGGCACGCATCCGCTCGGCGTTGCCGTCGGGGATGCCGACCGTTTGCCGCAGTTGCGGGTGGAAGCCGCGCCGGGCGGCGGGCGGCAGGCCGTGTTCGAGTTTGAGCAGCCTGCCGCACGCACGGGCGAGCCCTGGACCGTGCAGGCCTCGGTCACGCTGGCGGCGAACGACTGGCAGGACCTTGGGCACGGCGTCGACGGTGTGGTCATCACGCGCGTGGGTGAGCGCATTCAGGTCAGCCTGCCGATCGAGGAGGATGAAGTCCGCCGGTTCCTGCGCCTGCGCGCGGTGCCGGTGCCATGAGGGGCGGCGAGGGCGACACGCAGAGCAAGCTTGCCAAAGCTCGCCATCGCGAGTGCAATGCCGGCATGAAAGAGGTCGATCCCATCGAAATCTTGGAGAAGGCGCGTCGTCAGCGCCAGCGCCGGCAGGAAGAACAGCAGTGGCTGGAGGCGCTGCGCAAACGCGCCACACCGCAGCGGTTGGTGGGACGCTTGTACTTGGCTTGCGCCCTTGCTTTGGCGCTGGGATTTCTCTGGCTGACGGTCATGACGGATCACTCGCCGCTGACGACGCCCCTGCCGCTGCTTAGTGTCTTCATGGGTTGGCTTGCGGGTCGCCTGCTCAACCCGGATCCGCGCGACCGTCTGCTGCTGCGCCTGGCGGAAAAGGTGCTCGGCGAGCAGGAAGCCACACCTACTTCCAGTCCATGCAGCGGAACGGAGGGTCGTCGATCAGGTTGCGGGCACTGACGGAAGCTACAGGGTGTCGACTCTTCTCAGGATTGAATTCCGGTCAACGCTTCAAGGTCAACCAAGTCCTGGGGGCGCCCGGCATGTTGCTTGGCGGTGATGAGATCTTGTTTGTTGAGGTAGTTCACTCGGCCGAAAGCATGCTGCACCCGTTTTCGCTGCTGCCAGCAACTCACAAAATCCAGGGGTGGGATGGTGGTGAGAAAGTCCAGCATCACCGGTGAGCGGCCGAGCATGAATTGTGTGCCGGGTTGGGCGAGATCGGACTCTGTGACCTCGACAAGTGGGATGCCGAATTCCCGGAAAGCTGCAGCCACGCGCTTGGCATTGACAGTCGTGGGTTCAATCCAGAGGTCGAGGTCTCGGGTAAACCTCGGCTCCGCATAATGGATGACGGCGTAGCCACCCACAACCAGATAGTGAACCCTATGCCTTGCGAAGCACTGCAACAGTTCTTTGAAGTCGGAGTTCATCGGGTGGACGTTTTTTGAGCGCCCATGCTTCCTGGACCATTTCCCATGCGGCATCGATGCGGGCATCGGCACTGGCACATTGCCAACGGCGGATGCCCTCACGGCGCATGTCTTGCATGCTGGAGCAGCGGATTAGCTTCCAGCCTGAGGACGATTTCGGTGCGGGCATGAGCGGATGTTTCTACACGAAGGTACAACGAGGCGATTATCAGGGGAAGTTCGTGGGAGTGCAAGCCCCCTACTTCCAGCCCATGCAGCGGAACGGATGGTCGTCGATGAGGTTCGGACGGACGCCGGTGAGGCGGTCGGCATGGTAAAACTGCACGCCGACGTAGGTGTAGACCGGGATGACGGCGGCCTGATCGCGAATGAGCCGGCTCTCGGCCTGCTGGAAAATCTGATTGCGTCGGGTGGCCTCCGCTTCCGACGCGGCCGCCCGAATCAGGCGATCGTACTCGGGGTCGGCATAGCCGGTGCGGTTCTGACCGTTGTCGCCCTGGAACAGGTCGAGGAAGGTGCTCGGGTCGTTGTAATCGCCGACCCAACTGCTGCGGCAGAGGTCGTAGTCAAGTTCGCGCATCGACTTCAGCCAGACCTTTTGCTCCTGCTTGATGAGGTTGACGGTGATGCCGAGGTGCTTCTGCCACATGGCCTGGAGCTCGACGGCGATGTTGCGCTCGACGGCGAGCGGCAGGTAGAGGTACTCGACGCGCGGAAAACCCTTGCCGTCGGGGAAACCGGCCTCGGCGAGCAGGCGATGGGCGGCGGCGGGATCAAAATCGAGGCCCGGCGGCGGCTGGTAGTCGGCGCCCGTGCCAGGCGGCACGACACCGGCGGCGGGATTCTCGCCAAGCTGGGTGATGTTGTCGACGATGCGACGCTTGTCGACCGCCAGGGCAAAGGCCCGGCGCACGCGCGGGTCGGTGAAGGGTGGTCGCTTGGTGTTGATGCGGATGAACCAGGTGCCGAGGAAGGGGCCGGTGTGAAACCAGGGTTGCTCACGCAGCTTGCGGGTCAGCGTGGGCGGTACCATGCCCTTGTCCATGAGAAGGTCGCACTGGCCGGTGTGGAAGGCAGCGAGGGCGCTGCCGGCATCCTGCACCGGCCGGATTTCCACAGTGGCCAGGCGGACGTTGGCGGCGTCCCAGTAGGCCGGGTTCTTGCGCAGGCGGATGCGGTCGTCGAGCCGCCAATCCTCGAGCAGGTAGGCGCCGTTGCCGACAAGGCGACCGGGCTTGATCCAGGCGCCGCCGTGTTGCTCGATCGTGCGCAGCGGCAC
>CANNUR010000220.1 GCA_947523045.1 uncultured Prosthecobacter sp. | reverse complement strand
CGATGTCGACTGGTACGTCGAGGCCGACCAGAAGAAGGCGCGCTTTGTCATCGACAAGGAAAAGGCCGCCCTGCACGGCATCAGCGCCGCGACGATCTCGCAGACCCTGAAGATCGCGGTCGATGGCGAAAGCGTCGATCTGCTGCACCAGCCCGAGGAAAAGGAGGACGTGCCGATCCGCCTGGAACTGCCGCGCGCCGCCAAGACCGCGCCCGAGGAACTGCTGGCCCTGCGCGTGCGCTCCGGCGACGCCAACTTCCTGCCCGAACCCGGTGCCGCTGGCGCGCCGCTCGTGCCCCTGCGCGAGCTGGTGAAGGTCGAGCACGTCACCGTCGAAAAGAGCCGCTACCACAAGAACCTCATGCCGGTGACCTACGTCATTGGCGACGTCGCCGGCGTGGTGGAAAGCCCTGTCTATGCCATCCTGCAGATGAACGAGGCGCTGAAGAAGCTCGACACCCGCGCCTTTGGCGGCAGCGGCGCCGCATTGAAGATCCTCAATGCCTCCATGCCCTTCAGCGATGCCGAACCGGCGCTGAAGTGGGACGGCGAATGGCACATCACGATCGAGGTCTTCCGCGACCTCGGCGCCGCCTTTGGCGCCTGCCTCATCCTCATCTACGTGCTCATGGTCGGCTGGTTCCGCAGCTTCCTGACGCCGGTCATCGTCATGGTCGCCATCCCCTTCTCGCTGGTCGGCATCCTGCCCGCGCACGGCCTGCTGGACGCCTTCTTCAGCGCCACCAGCATGATCGGCTTCATGGCCGGCGGCGGCATCGTTGTGCGCAACTCGATCATCCTCGTCGACTTCATTGAGCTGCGCCTGCGCGAGGGCATGCCGCTCGACGAGGCGGTGATCGACGCCGGCGCGGTGCGTTTCCGGCCCATGCTGCTCACCGCCATGGCCGTCGTTGTCGGCGCCGCGGTCATCCTCGCCGATCCCATCTTCCAGGGCCTCGCCATCGCCCTCATGGCCGGCGAGATCGCCAGCCTGCTGATCAGCCGCATGGCCGTGCCCGTGCTCTACTTCATGGCCCATCGCCGCGCCCAGCCATGAGCCGTCCCCTGCTCTTCATGGCCCTCGGTGCCGTGCTCGGCGGCCTCTTCGGCCACTTCAACGCCTGCCGCAGCGGCGCCTGTCCGCTGACGGCGATCAGCCCGCCTTTCTCACACTTTTCGTCGCGAGGCGCCGCGCGAGTGTGCAGTGGCAAGGAAGACGCCGATTTTGGCGGTGGGCTGTGTGTGAACACACTGTCCACTGGCAAAATCCAGGCTGACGCCGCCAGTGCATGACTCCCGCAAGCCGCAGCAGATCAGTGTGAGGAAGGCGGGCAAGGTGGCGTGGAGCCTTGTATGGTGCCTTCCTCGGCCTGCTCTACGCCGGCGCGGCGCGCGCCTGACCCACAAAAAAGCGGCATCCCGTCGCCGGGATGCCGCCAAAGTCAGGCTGTTGGCAGGTCTTAGTAGCGACCACCGCCGCCGCCGTAGCCGCCACGGCCACCACGGCCGCCGCCACCACCGCCGCCGCCGTAACCACCACGGCCGCCACCACCACCGCCGCCGCCGCCGTAGGCCGGGCGATCTTCCTTCGGACGGGCTTCGTTGATCGTCAGGTTGCGACCGCCGTATTCCTGTTCGTTGAGGCCCTTGATCGCCTCGTTCATGGCCATGGTGCTGTCCATGGTGACGAAGGCAAAGCCACGCGGGCGGCCGGATTCGCGGTCCATCGGCAGGTAGACTTCAGTAACGGTGCCGTAGTCGGAGAAGAGCGTGCGGACGTCGTCTTCGGTGGCATTGAAGGGCAGGTTGCCCACATACATTTTCGTGTTCATTCGCTTGGATAAAGCAAGCACCGCGGGGGCCTAGGTAAGCTCCGTTATCGGATTTCAGAACACCAAAGAATCAACCTGATGAACAACTTAATTTAGCCTTTATCAGGTTAACTTGCTGACGGCCAGTCTCGTCCCCTTTGAGGGGAACGCAAACCTTATTTGCCAAAAACGTCCGCGGGCGGGCTCGGCGGCAGCGCCAGCAGCTCGGCCGGGGCTGCCGCGATGCGCGTGCGCAGCCGCTCGGGGATCGGCACGGCCTTCATGCGCCCCGTGCCCGCCTCGCGCTGCACGCAGGCGGCGACAATGACGCCCTCGGCCGCCAGGCTGCCGTCGAGCTTCCAGAAGCGCACGCGGTGGCGCAAGGTGCGCGCGCGCACCTCCTCGATCAGCAGTTCCATGACGAACTGCTCCTCGAAATGCAGCGGCGCCCGGTAATCGCAGGAGGCGTGCACCCGCGGCCAGCCCACCCGGTCCTCCGGCGCCACCTCGTTGTGACCGTCCCAGATCGACAGCCCCAGCGACCGGAAGAAGTCGTGCTCCACCCGCTCCATGTAGCGGAAGAAGTTGGAGAAATGCACGATGCCGGCCATGTCCGTGTCGGCGAACTGGACGCGGTCGCGAAGGAGGTGGCGGTGCTGCATGGCCGACTATGCACCGCGGAGCCCGGCACGCGCCAGCGATTTGTGGTCGCGGCGGCGCTTGCGCGGCCCGCATCGCCGGCCAGACTGCGCGGGTGAACGCCGTGACCCCCGAACTGCTCGACCAACTCCGCGCCCTGCTCGACCCCGACCGTGTCCTGACCCGTGACGAGGATGTCCTGCCGTACGGCTTCGACGGCACCGCGGCGCTCAAGCAGCGGCCGGGCGCCGTGGTGTTTCCGCTCACCACCGAGGAGGTGGCCGGCTGCGTGCGCGCCGCCCGCGAGGCCGCCGTGCCGGTGGTGACGCGCGGCTCCGGCACCGGCCTCAGCGGCGGCAGCGTGCCCCTGCCCGGCTGCCTCGTGCTCTGCCTGGCGCGCATGGACCGCCTGCTGGAGATCGACGAAAAGAACCTCACCCTGCACGCCCAGTGCGGCGTCATCACCAAGGAGATCGACGATGCCGCGGCGCGTGTCGGCCTGTTCTACCCGCCCGATCCCGGCTCGATGAAGATCAGCACCATCGGCGGCAACGTCGCCGAGAACTCCGGCGGCCTGCGCGGCCTGAAGTACGGCGTCACCCGCGACTACGTCATGGGCCTGCGCGTCGTCCTGCCCGACGGCACCGCCACCTGGCTCGGCAACAAGTGCGTCAAGGACGTCGCCGGCTACTCGATGAAGGACCTCTTTGTCGGCAGCGAGGGCACGCTCGGCATCATCACCGAGGTCATGCTCAAGCTGCTGCCGCGCCCGCAGGCGCGCAAAACCATGCTCGCCCTCTACGACAGCATGGAGAAGGCGGCGGAAACCATCTCCGCCATCATCGCCGCCAAGATCATCCCCTGCACGCTTGAGTTCCTCGACCGCGTCACGGTCGAGTGCGTCGAGGACTACGCCAAGATCGGCCTGCCGACCGATGTCGAGGCCCTGGTGCTCATGGAGACCGACGGCCATCCCGTCGTGGTCGAGGAGGAAGCCGCGCAGATCATGGAGCTGGCCCGCCGCCACGGCGCCCGCGAGGTGCGCGCCGCCGCCGATGAGGCCGAGGGCGCCCGCCTCGCCGCCGCCCGGCGCAACGCCTTCTCCGCCCTCGCGCGGGTGCGACCCACCACCATCCTGGAGGACGTCACCGTGCCGCGCAGCGAGCTGGCCACCATGGTCGGCTTCATCCGCCAGTGCGCCGAACGCCACCACCTGCGCGTCGGCACCTTCGGCCACCTCGGCGACGGCAACCTGCACCCGACCTTCCTGACCGACGAGCGCAACACCGAGGAGATGCACCGGGTCGAGGTCGCACTCGAGGAGATCGTCGCCGAAACCCTGCGCCTCGGCGGCACGGTCACCGGCGAGCACGGGGTCGGCCTGGCCAAGAAGGCCTTCATCCGTCGCCAGCTTGGCGAGGCCAGCTACGAACTCATGCGCCAGATCAAGCGCGCCCTCGATCCCCAGGGCCTGCTCAACCCGGGCAAGATCTTCGACCTGTGAGCCGCGTCGTCATCACCGCCGCCGAAACCGTCTGCGCCCTCGGCGGCGACCTCGACACCTGCCTGCAAGGCTGGCGCGACGGCCGCAGCGGCCTCGTGCCCGAGGACGGCCGTCTGGTCGGTCGCATCCCCGACCGGCGTCCCCTCAAGGGCCGACGCTACGGCGCCGCCAGCAACCTCGCCGTGCATGTCGCCCGCCGCGCCGTTGAACGCGCCGGCTGGACGCCGGAACAGACCGCCGGCGCCTGGCTGTTCGCCGCCAGCAGTCGCGGCAATGCCGGCGAACTGCTCGGTGCCCACGCCTGGCGACGTCCCTCGCGCCGCTTCAGCGCCAGCAACAGCATGCACAGCGAGATCGCCGCCGCCGCCAGCATCGAGCTCGGCCTGCGCGGCCCCTGGCAACTGCTCTCCAACGGCTGTTCCTCCGGCCTCGACGCCCTCGGCTTGGCCTGGATGGCCCTGAAAGCCGGCGTCACCCGCCGCGCCATCGTGCTCGCGGTTGACCTGCCCCTGCTGCCGGAACTGCTGCGCGACTTCGCCGACACCCGCCTGCTCGCCCGCAGCGAGCGCAACGACCCGCTCGCCCCCGGCACCGCCGGCTTCCACCCCGGCGAGGCCGGCGTCGGCCTCACCCTGGAACTCGCCAGCGACGGCTGGGCCGAGGTCGCTGAGTACCGGGCCAACAGCGATGCCCACGACTCCCTCATGGTGCCCGAGGACGGCCGCGGCCTGGCCGACCTGCTCGCGGGACTGCCCACACCCGCCGTCATCTGCCCGCACGCCACCGGCACCCCCAACCACGCCACCGCCGAGATCGCCGCCCTGCGCCGCGTCTTTGGCGACGCACTGCCGCCCCTGCTGCTGCTGAAACCCTTCACCGGCCACAGCCTCGGCGCCAGCGGCCTGCTCGACACCGCCCTGCTCGCCGCCGCCATGCATCAAGGCCCCCTGCCCGGCAACCTGCCCCACCTCACCGCTCCGAACGGTGTCTCCCTGCCCGCCGAGCCCCTCCCCCTGCCCCCCAAGACCAGCCTCCTGAAAATCGCCTCGGGTATGGGCGGGCACAATGCGGCGGTGGTGCTGCGAGGGTGATTGGCGGTCGGGGCAACGTACTCCCGGGCTTCAGCCCTTCACGTGGCTCTCACCTCCGATCGTGCCAATAGGAAGAAAAACTGAGGCCCGCAGAATAGCAGGCAACTTCAGCTGCATGCAACTAGAGCAACGCGAAAGCCCATATCAGTCCCCTGCTCAGGATGCCGT